>JASHPD010000344.1 GCA_030038315.1 Acidobacteriaceae bacterium | reverse complement strand
CTCCAGTTGCAGCATCAGCTCTTCCCACTCGCCGGTGAGCGAAGCGAGCTGCCCGCGCAAATCCTCCGCCAGCGCAGTCAGCCGCTGCGTCTCCGCCGCGGAGACAAAGACGCCCAACTGCTCTTCCGTGTGCGCCAGCGAAGCCTCCATGCGCGGAATCTCTTCTTCTAAAAACGCACAGCGATCTTCCATCTGCTTCTGCTTGATTGGATTCAGACGCCGCGCTTTTTCCTTCACCGGCTCAGCCGCAACCGCGCCATCGCTCTCCGTCCCGACTGCTGGTGCTGCCGAAGACTCAAACTGCGGCACGGATGGAGCCGCAGCCTCGGTCGCATGGACGGCCAGTCCTTCTTTACGCCGCACATAATCTTCATAGTTCCCTTCATAGCTCATCACCGCGCCGTTCTCCACTTCGAGAACCCGCGTAGCCAGCCTGTCGAGAAAATACCGGTCATGCGAAACAAACACCACCGTGCCGCTGAAGCTGGCAATCGCCTCCAGCAGCACGTCCTTCGCGCGCATGTCGAGGTGGTTCGTCGGCTCGTCGAGCAACAAAAAGTTGGAAGGCGAAACCAGAATCCGCGCCAGCGCATACCGGTTGCGCTCTCCGCCGGAAAGCACGCCCAGCTTCTTGAAAACATCCTCGCCGCGAAAGAGAAAACACCCCAGCAGCGACCGCAGCTCGCTCTCAGGCACCTTCAACGCCGCGCGGCTGATATCGTCCAATATCGTCGCTTCAGGATTCAGCGCCTTGTACTGGTCCTGCGCAAAGTATTCGCTCACTACGTTGTGCCCCAGCTTCACCGTCCCCGAACTCGGCGTCTCCACACCCGTCAGCAACTTGATCAGCGTCGATTTCCCCGCGCCATTCACACCCACAAGCGCCACGCGGTCCCCGCGCTCAATGGTGAAGCGCACGTTGTCGAGCACCTGCTTCTCGCCATAGCTCTTTGAAAGCCCCTCAGCCTCAACAACCATGCGCCCCGAAGGCGGCGGCTGCGGAAAACTGAAGTGAATCACCGGCTCTTCTTCCGGAATCTCGATGCGCTCAATCTTCTCAAGCTCCTTAATGCGGCTCTGCACCTGCTTAGCCTTCGTAGCCTGCGCACGAAACCGATTGATGAACGCTTCGAGATGCTCGATCTGCTCGCGCTGGTTCTTGTACGCCGCCTCAAGCTGCGCCCTGCGCTCGTCCTTCCGCTTGAGATACTGCGTGTAATTCCCCTGGTAGATGTTGAGCCGCCTGTTCCATATCTCCACCGTGCGATCGATCGTCACGTCCAGAAAATACCGATCGTGCGAGATCAGCACATACCCAAACGGATACGACTTCAGATATTCCTCAAGCCAGTTCCGTGTTTCGAGATCGAGATGGTTCGTCGGCTCATCGAGCAGCAGCAGATTCGGCTTGGCCAGCAACAGCTTCGCCAGCGCAATCCGCATCTGCCATCCGCCGCTGAACTCATCCGTCCGCCGCGACCAATCCTCTTTGCCAAAGCCGAGCCCGGTCAGCACCGAACCAACCTGCGCGCCCAGCGCATACCCATCCAGCACATGAAACCGCTCCTGCAAAAGCGAAAACCGCTCCGCGGCAGCCTCATACTCCGCGCCAGCATGATCCAGTTCCGACATCTTCGCGCCCAGCTCTTCAATCTCGCGCTCCATCGCGTGAATCGCGTCGAAAACCGTCAGGCACTCGTCGAAGATCGTCCGCCCTGTCAGCCGCAATCCCTCCTGCGGCAGGTAGCCGATGCTCATTCCGCGCGCCTGCTCAAGCGCGCCGTAATCCAGCGGCTCAAGCCCGGCCAGCACCTTCATCAGCGTCGATTTCCCGGCTCCATTCGCCCCAACGAGCGCGGTCTTTTCCTTCGGCCGGATGAGCCAGCTCGCTTCCAGGAAGAGAACCCGCGCCCCAAACCGCTTGCCGGCATTCTTAAGTAACAACATGCAGGCTTAATTTTCGCAGATCATTGAGATAGCTCGTAACACTCCATTTCCCCATGCCTTAGCGAGCGGAATGTGCATGAGTGCCATCGCCTCCATAGCCTGAAAGTAATAAAAGCGCGGGAGTACCAGCGGCCAGCCCTATGGCACCCTGGAGAAGCGCGGCGATTACTATTTACTGCCTCTAAATCCTGCAAATTGTTTGAAATATCTTTCCCCATTCCGCCAAAATCACGGTATGGAATTCGCCAGTTCTCATGATCGCAATCACGGCCGGCAGTGAGTGTTTCCGGCATTGTCCTTTCTCATTTGCGAATCAGAGAGTCTGTGGCGCAGCCGGGGAATTGCCGCCCGGGCAACTTAACTGTTTTTGATTGCCGTACGATTGTCCGGCATCGGGACTCAACACTGGATGACATAATTTCCGTTTCGAAAAACAGGCATTCCTCTCAAAATCAGGCGCAAGTCGGGCCGAAGAGAACAGAAGAGGGGATTCGGCTCGTTTTCGAGTTCGGGACTTCCTGAGAAGATGCGAGAGTGCAGGTGTGAGACATCTCTTGAAATGCACCCTGCTCGGTGTGGGGCTTGTGCTGGGCACAAGTTCGATCGCCTACGCCGGGAGCACAGACCTGTTTGGCTTTGACTACTTTCTACCTCCGCCGAAGCCTCATCTTCCGCTTCCGGTGTATCCCAATCACAATCCGCCGCGTCTTGCTCCCGAAATCGATCCGGACATGGCTGTCGGAGGATTCTCTCTGCTGGCGGGAATGTTGATCGTCCTGCGCTCACGGCGCCGCAGCCGGGACTGAGAAGCCCTGAGCTCCCGTTCCAATCCTGTCTGGGCCGCGAGCGCGGGCTCGCGGTCCGGCTTCCGCATTGGCCTGCCCTCGCGCGTGCTGGGGCGCGTGCATCTCTATCTGGCAATCCTGGTGCTCGATGCGGCGATCCTGGGAAGCATCGTGCACGTCGGGCTGCCGATTGGGCCGCTGGCTCCCATTGGCATTGCGGCGCTTGCGGCATTTGTTTGCTTCGGGCGCTCAGCGCTCAGGGCCATGCAGCGCCCGTTGCCGTTCCGCGGCCGCATCTTTGCTCTTCACCTTGCCTGCGTGGCAGTGGCGTGGTGCGGAAATCTGCTTTCTCGGCACGCTGACCTCCCTGGTCCCTCGATTTTCTTCCTTTCCGTGGCGATTAGCTTTGTAGTGCTGGGGGCAGTGGTTCTTGCCGCGCTGGCCTGCATTCCATTCCACGCATGGATGGAAATGATTCATGCCACGGGCAGGCTGTGGCTCTACTCGCTGCTGGTGGGCGTGGCGGCATGGTGCCTGCGATTCCCGTTGCAGGCCGCGTGGAACTTAAGCGCCCTGGCGCAGGGACGTATTCCGCAGCTTCTTGCCTTTCGCTCGGCTGCGGCCGTGCTTGGGCTCGTTGTGCCCTCCGTTGTGGCCGATCCGGCAACCTTCACGCTGGGTACCGAACACTTTCAGGTGATTGTGGCGCCGGCCTGCTCGGGACTGGAGGGGCTGGGACTGATGCTGATCTTCACCGTGGCGTGGCTGCTGCTTTTCCGCAGGGAAAACCGCTTTCCGCAGGCGCTGGCGCTCATTCCATGCGCGCTTGCCGCAGCATGGGCCTTGAACATTGCGCGCCTCGTGGTCCTCATCCTCATTGGCAATGCGGGAGCGCCTCAGGTGGCGATGGTCGGCTTCCACTCGCAGGCGGGGTGGATTGCCTTCACGGCCGTGGCGTACCTCTTCGCATTGGCTGCCGGCAAACTGCCCTGGGTCCGCCAATCTCCGTCTGCGCCAGGCCTCCATTTCCGCGGCTCGGAAGCTCTCGCGCCTGCCGGGCCGCGCACATGGGCAGGCGTAGAGGGGGAATCGCCGGCCACTGCCGCCTACCTGGTTCCGTTCCTGGCTATTCTCGCCGCGTCATTTGTTTCCCGAGCCGTTTCAGGAAATTTCGAGTGGCTTTATCCGTTGCGGTTTGTGGCCGCGGGCTGGGCCATCTGGCATTACCGCAAGGCATATAAGACCATCCAATGGCGATTCGGCTGGGAAGCGCTGGCAACCGGCTTTGCCGTCTTTCTGGTCTGGATATTTCCGCATTCCATCGCAGTGCACGCCGCCGGAACCGCGCTGGACCCAACGCTAGGCACGGCGCTGGGCCGGCTTTCTCCCGCCGCGCGCTGGGCATGGATCTCGGTGCGCATAGCCGCGGCCGTGATTACGGTTCCTCTGGCCGAGGAGCTGGCCTTCCGCGGCTTTCTGGCGCGCAGGCTGGTGAGCCGCAGCTTCGACGATCTTCCGCTCGCGCAGCTAACCGCGCCCGCAATCCTGATCTCCTCACTGGTCTTCGGCCTGATGCACGGCCAGCAATGGATCGTCGGCATCGTAGCCGGGCTGGCCTATGCTTTGCTGGCCCGGTGGAAGGGACGGCTCGGCGATGCGGTTGCCGCGCACGCGGTAACCAACCTGCTGCTGGCCGCATGGGTGCTGATCAGCGGCAACTGGAGCCTCTGGTAAGCGCCGATCACGCCCCCGCACCGGACACAAATTTAGCAGAGAAGTAGCTTTCAGGGTTTTCAAGCATCGGGTGCCGGGTACCCCATCCTCCACGCAGCCGTACCGCGCATAAGGATGGGATCGCAGGAACCCACCCCGCTAACCGGCGAACTCGCTCCTGCGCGCAGCGCAACTGACCTGCTGTCTTTCCCCGTAAAAATTCCTCCCTGGATTTTGCAAAGAATTACGCCCAAATGTGCATACTGGAAATAGGCACCCTCTGCGCCACCGGCTCACCCGCCAGCTTCGCAGAGGCAACCATCCGGCACAATTTAAGCGCAATAAGTGTCGTTTAAACCGCATTTAAGTGCCATTTAAGCACCCTATTTTTCACAGAAAATCTCTCGTAATCAATTCATAATAATATACTTATAGAAGAACCAAGAACAAAAAAACGCAAAATTTTGAGTTGTAACGCCTGATTGCACCAGAAATAGTGCAATCAGGCGTCTTCATCCCATCTCCGCCATCCGGACTTTCCGCACCCGGACAGCAACAATAAATCCCATAATGCGGTACTACAGTAAGTTCTGAGATGCTGTAGCCCGAAGCCACGACACCGAGGTTGACGCGACCATCAGGGAGCGGCAACCTTGCACCATACTCAAAAGGATACATCTTCTCAGAATTTGCTATAGAAAACCCTGCATCGGTTCGGACGAAGCCGCCAGAAAGCGGCAACCTCGTCCGAACCGAGCAGGACACACGGGCTCTGGTCAGGCTCTAATTTCCCGATCCCGTCGAAGAATCCGGATGCACCGTCCGGTAGCTCGCATTCCCATGCGACCACACCAGCAGCAGCACGTCCCTGTTCGCCGGCATCGCGTGAATCTCATTCACCACCTCGCTGGCCGAAACCGCCGGCTTGCGATTCACTTCCTGAATCACATCCCCCGGCTGAATCGCCGCGTCTTCCGCCGGGCTTCCCGGACTCACTTCCGCAACCACCACGCCCTTCACCGAAGCAGGAATACTATACTGCTGCCGCGTCTGGTCGTCGAGATTCGCCACGGCCAGCCCGATCCGCGCATGGCCGCCGCCATTCTCGTCGCCGTTTGAAGCCTCCTCGCCGTTGCCGTTGTACTGCCCGACCGTCAGGTTCAGCGTCAGCGGCCTTCCGTTGCGCAGAATGTTCAGCGTCAGCGCCGTGCCCGGCTGCATCTCGCTCACTGCCATCTGCAGCGCGCTCGCCGTGTCCACTTCCTGCCCGTTCACGCGCCGCACCACGTCGCCGCGCTCCAATCCGCCACGACTCGCCGGCGAGTCCGGCGTCACCTGCGCCACCAGCGCGCCCTTCGCATCCGGCACGTTGAAGAACTGCGCATTGTCCGGCGTCACGTCGTTAATGTTGATGCCCAGGTAGCCGTGCTCGATCTTGCCGTGCTTAATCAGTTGGTCCACCGTCGTCCGCACAAGCTGCGAAGGAATCGCAAATCCCGCGCCCGCAAAGGACCCCGAATTCGAAATGATGAATGTGTTGATGCCAACCAACTCCCCGTGCGCATTCACCAGCGGACCGCCCGAGTTGCCCGGATTAATCGCCGCATCCGTCTGAATGTACCCGCCAGGCTGCCGCGCATCCTCCCGGTAGGGATTCGGCCGGTTCACCGCGCTCACAATCCCGCGCGTCACCGA
>JASHPD010000343.1 GCA_030038315.1 Acidobacteriaceae bacterium | reverse complement strand
GGCCGATCTGGAGCTGCGAGAAATCGCTCGCCTGGTTGGTCGATCCCAGGCTGCGGATGGCGAAGCCGGGCAGGATCTTCTGCAGCTCGGTAACGTCGCGGCCGGAGACGGAAAGCAGATCGATGTCGCTCGAAGAGATGGTGGAGGACAACTGGCCGCTGTCGAGCGGCAGGCCGGCCACGGTGTCCGCGACGGTGACGGTCTCGGCGTTTCCGCCGACCTCCATCCGGATGTCGCTGATGCTGTGGCTGTCGCCGGGGTTGAGGTGAATCGAGGTGCGGACAAAGTTCTTGAAGCCCTGGGCGGCAATTTCGAGGTTATAGTCGCCCGCGGGCAGCCCGGCGAAGAGAAAGTTGCCGGTGCCGTTGCTGGTGGTGGTGCGCTGGGCGTTGCTCAGCACGTTTTCCACGGTGACGGTCGCGCCGGGAATGGCCGCGCCGGTGGGGTCCTGGACGAGGCCGCTGAGAGTGGCGCTGTCCACCTGCGCCCGCAGTGCGGGAGCGGTAAGGAGCAGAAGCGGCAGCAGTGCGAAGACAATGCGGAGCGGCGATCGACGCCTGCCGCATTTCGGAACGCGGCCGGGAACGCAGTCCCGCGCTGGATTCTGGAACTCATGTGCGTTTATGACGATTTTCAAAGCGAGCCTCCGGCAAAAAATCCATCTTCGCCTCCGGCCTGCGCGAGCCGCAAACCGGGGCGAATGTGGAATTGAATTCAAGCCGTCCTTATAGGCGGCCCATGCGGCCCGCGTAAGGTCTTTGCGGATAGGCTTGCGGTTCCGTTTACCTGTAAATTAAGGCAAGTCCTTTCTTTTGATGATTTTCTGCGGAGCGAAAGCCGGATTCTTTACCTCCCGATAAGAGTTATAATTCCCATCGAACGCCTGGAAGGACGTGGGACGCGGCATGGCTGAGGTGGAGACGCACGACAAAGTGGACGCGGCCCACGTGCGATTGCAGTTGGATCGCCTGCTCAACGACCCGCACTTCAGCCACAGCCGCCGCTTTCCGGATTTTTTGCGCTTTGTGGTCCAGCACACCCTGGCCGGCCAGAGCGAGATGCTCAAGGAGCGCACGCTGGGGATCGAGGTCTTCGGAAAAGACGCCGACTACGACACCAGCTCCGATCCCATCGTGCGCGTGACCGCGGCGGAGATTCGCAAGCGCATTGCGCAGTACTACCAGGAGCGCGGACGGGAAGACGAGCTGCGCATCACCCTGCCTTCGGGCTCGTACGTGCCGCGTTTTGAGTGGCCCGGCGCCGGCACCGCGGACCATTTGCAGGCGCATCCGGCCGGCGAGGAGAGCGAGTCCGCGGAAGCGCAGGCGCTGACGGCGGCGCATCAGGCCGCGCGCAGGCACAGGAAGCGCTTCCGGGCGGCAATCATTGCGCTGGTGTGCCTGAGCGCGATCCTGCTGGCCCTCGGGATCAACTTTACTTTCCGCGCCATCCGGCAGTCCGCATTCGATTTCTTCTGGAGCCCCGTCTTAAACACGCCGGACCCCGTGCTGGTCTGCCTTGCCGACCAGCAGCAGTACTCGGAGATTGCCCTGCGCGACGCCGCCAATCCCGATCACCAGGTGGTGCTGAAAGATACGTTGACGGCGGTCGTCTTCGACGACCTGAATGCCGCCGTGAAGGTGGCCGGCATTCTGCAATCGGCCGGCAAGCGCTACAGCCTGAAAAGCGAAGGCAGCACCAACCTCGAAGACCTGCGCGTGGGCCCGACGGTCTTTATCGGCGCCTTCGATAACGCCTGGACGCTGCGGCTCACCAATGAGCTGCGCTATCACTTTGCCAACTCGCCGGATATGTCGCAGTTCCGGATTGTGGACAGCACCGCGCCGAGCAAGACCCAGTGGATGGTGGATCGCAACATCCAGTTGGAAACCAACAACTACCGCGATTATGCGATCGTGGCGCGCTTTACCGACGTGAACACCGGCAAGGTGGAAATCATCGCCGCCGGGATTGGCCGCGGAGGCACGATTGCCGCGGGCGAGTTTCTGACCAACCGGGAAGATCTCGAACAACTCAAGCAGGTGGCGAAAAAATCCGGCAACAAGACCAACATGGAAGTGGTGCTGAGCACGCAGATCATCGGCGGCGCGCCGGGCTCTCCACGCGTTGAGGCAATGTATTTCTGGTAGCGCTAAGCCGGAATCAGAGCCGCGGATTCACGCTGTCTTGCCCAGGTCGATGCTCCCGTCCGGAGCGATGTGCCAGCCGGGGTTCCAGGCCACCTCCCACGCAAAGCCATCCGGATCGGCAAAATAGCCCGAATATCCGCCCCACGATGCCTGCTCGGCCGGCTTGAGGAGCTTCGCCCCCGCGGAAACCGCCTGCTCAAGGACGGAATCGACTTCCTCCCTGGCGCGAACGTTATAGGCCAAAGCCATCGCGGCGGGGCCAAATGTCGCCGGGTCGGCATTGAAGTCGGCGGCCAGTTGATCGCGCAGAAAGAGCGCGAAGACCATTCCGCCGGCCTGGTAAAAGAGGATCTCCTGATTCTCAAAGGCAGGCGTCCAGCCGAAGCCTTTGGCGTAAAACTCTTTTGACGCCTTGAGATCCTTCACCCCAAGTGTCACAACACTGATTCGCTGGTCCATGACCGAATTCCTTTCGGGGATCGAAATTCCTTTCGGGCCGCACTCCTTGGCAGTGTCTCAGTTTGAATTTGCTTTGTGTCAGGGGGCCAAAGCCGCTCCCCTTGGTGCCGAAGAGCCGTTGGCAGTGTCTCAGTTTGAATTTGCTTTGTGTCAGGGCACGACTTTAGTCGTGCCGAAAACTGTGCCATCAAAAATATGGGCTTTAGCCCCTGTGGTTCTCCATTCAAACTGAGACATGACCCACTCCAAATACATAGCATTTTCGCTCTATATTCGCTTACAATCAACGGCATGACCGGCGCTTTGCTGGAGCCTCCGCTTGCGGCACCTCGCAAAATCGTCCACGTGGACATGGATGCGTTTTATGCCTCGGTGGAGCAGAGGGACGATCCCGCGCTGCGGGGCAAGCCGGTGGTGGTGGCCTGGAAAGGCAAGCGCTCCGTCGTCTGCGCCGCCTCTTACGAAGCCAGGCGGTTCGGTGTGCATTCCGCCATGCCGGCCGTTACGGCGGAGCGGCTTTGCCCGCAGGCCATTTTCATCCCGCCCGATTTTACCCGCTACAAGGCTGTCTCCCGCGCCGTGCGAGAAATCTTGCAGCGCCATACGGACCTGATCGAGCCTCTGTCGCTCGACGAAGCGTATCTCGATGTAACGGAGAACAAAACGGGCCTGCCGACGGCGACCAGGGTGGCCATCGCAATCCGGCGGCAGATTCGCGAAGAGCTTTCCCTAACCGCATCGGCGGGCGTGGCCCCGAATAAGTTTCTCGCAAAGATCGCCTCCGACTGGCGCAAGCCCGACGGCCTCTTCGTCATCCAGCCGAAGGACATTGACAGCTTTCTGCCGCCGCTCCCCGTCGGGCGCATCCCCGGCGTGGGCAAAGTGACCGAAAATCGCCTCGGTCAGGTTGGAATTCGTACCATCGGCGATCTGCGGGCCTTTGCGCTGGCTACGCTCGAAGCTCATTTTGGCCGTTACGGGCTGCGTCTCTACGAGCTTGCGCGCGGCATCGACCATAACCCGGTAACGCCGGACAGGCCAACCAAATCCATCTCGGCGGAAGACACTTTTGAAGAAGATATTCCGCTCTCCGAGACGGAAGACCTTATCCGGCGCCTTGCCGAGAAGGTCTGGACTGTCTCAAGGCGCGAGCCGCGCATTGCGCGAACCGTGGTGCTCAAGCTGAAGACCAGGGAATTCGACATCCTTACCCGCAGCTATACCCCGCCGAACCCTCCGTCGTCCTGCGAGGAGCTGACCGCGATTGCGCTTTCCCTGCGCGAGCGCGTCGGCCTTGGATCGGAGAGGTTGTTTCGGCTGGTCGGCGTAGGGGTAAGCAACTTCCGCGAGGCGCAGTAGCCGCACCGTGAGCCGTCGAAATTCCGGCGCGGCGAAGGGTTAAACCGCTCAGAAAAAGAAGAAAAGGCAGCGGCAACCATAGAGAATGCTTTTCAGAATGGCCGGCAAGGCCGGAAACGGAGTAAAAGCGTAAACTTGCGCGGGACATGACTCGTCTACACAAAGTAGACTATTAGAGTCAGATGAAACGGCGAATGTTCAACCCCACTCCGCAAGTTCGATGGGATGTATCAAGAGGGATTATGAGAAAACTGCTGTGGCTCTTCCCCATCGCGCTTATCTTTGTGGGCGCAGCGATGTTCTTTGAGCGCCCGGCCTATGCGTATGCGGACCCCGGCACGGGGCTGTTGGCGATTCAGGCGGTTGGATCGGCGCTGGTTGCGGCCGGATGGTATCTGCGCAGGAAGATTTATTCGATTTTCCATCGGGAATCCGCGGATCGCCGCGAAGACGAGACTCCGGCTGCCGCGGAAAGCGAGGGCTCACCGCTTCCGTGAGTTCCAGAGCTGAATTAGCCGAGCGGAATCCGGCCGAAGTCCTCGATGCCCGCGAAACAGAGATGACCTTCCGGGACCCTGCGGGGCAGCTCCTGCTGACCGAAGGCTATGCGCTGCGGCGCATCCATCCGGACGCCGTTGAAGAGGCGCAGGCATTTCTTGCCTCTCCGCTGTGCGCGCGGCTGGTCGAGCGCGGCGACCTGATTGCCAGCGAAAAGGTGGATGCCGATGTGGCGCCGCACGCGCTTCCCGCCGAGCTGTGGCTCCGGCATCCGCGCATCGATCCGATTTCCTACCCGTGGGAGTGGACCACGGCGCAGTGGCGCGCCGCGGCGGAGCTGACCCTGCGGATTGCGGACCAGGCGATGGACGCGGGCTGGACGTTGAAGGACGCCACGCCGCTCAATATCCTCTTTGTCGGGCCGCGGCCGATCCTGGTGGACGTGCTCTCCTTCGAGCGGCGCGATCCGAAGTCGAGCGTGTGGCTGGCTTACGGGCAATTCGTGCGCACCTTCCTGCTGCCGCTGGTGGCGGCCAAGTTCCTGCGCTGGCCTTTGCAGGCCACGCTCTTCTCCCGCGACGGATACGAGCCGGCGATGCTCTATCGCGCGCTGCCGAAGTGGCGGCGCTTCGCTCCCGAAGTCTTCGACGTGGTCACGCTGGCCGCTCTCTTTGAGCGCAGGGGCGGCGCGCAACGCAAGGAAAGCAAATCCGGGGAAAACAAGTCCCTGACCGTCTCCGATCCCGAGCTGGCAAAACATATTCTGCGCAAGCGCATCGCGCGGCTCGGTAGGCTGATTGACCGCGCCGCCAGGACCGGCCGCAAAAGCCAGTGGAGCGAGTACGTGCAATCGGCCAGCCACTATCAGCCCGCGGATGTGAGCCGCAAGCAGGAGTTTGTCCGTGGCGTGCTGGAGCGGCTGCGTCCCGCGCGGGTGCTCGACATCGGCGCGAACACGGGAACCTATTCGCGGATGGCTTCCGAGGCCGGCGCCGAGGTTGTGGCGCTCGACAGCGACGAAGCCGCCATCGAAGCGCTGTGGCGCGCCGCGGCGGAAAACAAGCAGCCCATCACCGCGCTGGTGGCCAACATTGCGCGGCCCACTCCGGCGGCAGGCTGGAAGAATCAGGAACAGCTCTCATTGCTGGACCGCCTGCATGGAAAAGACCCTCTGCATGGAAAATTCGATCTCGTGCTGATGCTGGCGGTGATTCATCACCTGATCCTGCGCGAGCAGTTGCCGCTGGGGCATATCGCCGGGCTTTGCGCCGGCCTCACGCGCCGCTGGCTGGTGCTCGAATGGGTTCCTCCGTCGGACCCGATGTATCAGGAGTGGCTGCGCGGGCGCGACGAATTGTATGGGCATCTCTCCGAGGGCGATCTGCGCCGCGCCTTCGCGCCGTTCTTTCAGGTTGCCGATCGAACCGAGCTCGGCAATGGAAGGGTCGTTCTGCTTCTGGAGCGCACGGCCGGCGGCGCATCGCGCTCTGAAACGGGCGCGGCATGATCAAGCGAATCGCCCAGGCATGGGGCTTTGCATCCATTCTGCTTCTGCCGGACTACATCGACATGACATCTCCGGTGGGCGATGCGCGGATGCGCGTCGCCTCGCCGCTGACCAAAATCGCGCTGGCGCACCTGGCGGACATGGCGATTGTCGCCGTGCTCTTTCTTGGCCTGACGGCCTTGCTGCGCCGTTCTTCCGCATGGACGAAGATTCGCTGGGCGCTGATGGCGCTGCTGCCGGTGGCGCTCTTCCTGCGCAACCTGAACGTCATCCCGTTCGATATTCCCGACGCAACGGTTTTTGCGCTGAGCGTTCTGTGGCCCGCGCTTCTCATCCTCTTGATCTGGAAAACGCCGCGGATGGCCGCGCAGTTCTGCCGTTTCGGCAGCAGCCTTCTGACGGGCTTTGTCATCTTTGCCCTGGTGATGACCTGGCAGTTGGTGCGCGCGGCCCAGTGGCGGCCGCTGCCGCAGTCCTTTGCCGCCGCCATTCCCGCGCAGCCCGCCGGCAAGCCGCGGCTTGTCTGGATCTTGTTTGACGAGCTCGCCTACAAGCCGGTCTTTGAAACGCGCGATCCTTCGCTCAGGCTGCCGAACTTCGACCGGCTGCGCAGCGAAAGCACGCTCTTCACCGATGTAACGCCGATCGGCTATCGGACGACGCGCGTGGTGCCCGGCCTGATGCTGCGGCGCTACGTGACGGATGTGGCCTACACCGCCGACAACCGTTACCTCATCAAGACCCAGGACAATCCGCATTGGCATGAGTTCGACGCCAAAGATTCGCTCTTCGGCATGGCGAAGCAGGATGGCGTGACGACTTCGATTGTGGGGTGGTACATCGCGTATTGCCCGGTCTTCGCGCACATTGCCACCGATTGCTACTGGAGCAACGACGATGCGCAGGATCGCGGCCCGACGATGCTCCGCGAGAGCTTTGGCGCGAATGTCTGGGAGCCGCTGCGCGTCATGGCCGAGGAGACGGTCTCGCCGAGCCTCGCCTGGGCCGATCAAACGAGGTGGAATGCCGAAGGCCATATCGCATCCGTGAAGGACGTCAGCGCGCACGCGCTCAGCACGCTTGCCACAAGCCAGGC
>JASHPD010000342.1 GCA_030038315.1 Acidobacteriaceae bacterium | reverse complement strand
CCCGGTCCGCCGCACACACGCCGGAACATTCGCCGTCGCGCCGTCCCACGAGTTTGCAACGGGATTGCGGAAGCTCACCAACGTTGTTTCGCCCACGGGAAACTGGCTCGTGCTGCCCAGCGAGATCCACTGCAGGTAAGCATCCTTGCGCTTGAGCACAGGTCCCAGCACATAAGCCACAACCGGCGTGGCAATCGCCACACCCACAACGGCATTCAACGCAATGCCGATCTTCATCAGCAGCGTGCGCCGCGACATTTCCTTCGGATCGGTTTGCGGAGCCGGATGTAAGTCCGGATGCGGATTCGGCGATGCAGTGTGTTCGTCCATAACAACAGTCCCTCTTAAGGTTTCGTCGGCGCGGAAGCAGGTGCAGGCGCGTGCGCATGAGCCGCCAGCGCAGGAGTGGCCGCGGGTGCAGCCGCCGGAACTGGCGCGGGCACAGCCGCATTCCCATACGGCTGCCCCGGCAGCGCGGGTTTCTGCGAGATCAGCCACGCGGTCAGGTCCGTCACTTCGTCATCGGTCAGAGCACGGTCTTTTCTCGCGCTGCGCCAGTCCGGCATTCCAAGATCCGGCCGTCCCGCAAGAATCGTCGTGCGGATCGTCTGCGCATTCACGATCGCCAGGAACGATCCATCCAGAATCGCGCCCGCATGTCCCGGCTTCGCGGCTGTCTCGCCGTGGCAGCGCGCGCAGGCCGCGGCATAGACACCCGCGCCTTTTGCCGGGTCCCCTGCGTGCGTCGCTTTATACGGCGGTGCATTCTGCCCGGCGAGCACATTGCCCTTGCTCCACTCCGCGCGAATGCCCTTCACCAGCGCGTCGATCTGCGCATCGGTCAGCGTTCCGCCGGTCTTCTCGCTGAAGCCCGGCATCAGCGTTCCATCTTCTCCGTTGGCAATCAGGTCGCGCAGCGTCGCATCGTCAATCAGCGCCTGGTATACCGGGTTCGCCAGGTTCGTTGCCGCGCCCAACTGCCCATTCGCGCCGTGGCAGCCCGCGCAGTTCGTCGCATAAAGCGTCTTGTACGACAAAATGTCTTCCGGCCGCGGAACCTCCGGCCCATCCTTTGGCTTGCCCGGCAGGTTGCATCCGGCCAGCAGCGGAATTGCAAACGAAACCACCATTGCAATGCGGCTTGTAATTCTCATCCTTCGCCGCCTCCCGTGTGCTCGTCGTCGCCCGGATGATGCAGTCCCGGGGTCCCCACGGACGGGTCTTGGTCCGTGGGGTGGAGTCCCGGCGTTTCCACGCCAAGCCGCACCGCCAGCGGAACTGCAGCGAGCCGCTTCAGTCGTCCGCGCTTCTTCACTACGTAGCCGGCCACAAGGCCAAAGATCACCTGCGAAGCCGCAAAGGAGGCCCAGTCAATGTGCGAGGCAAAAAACGGATTCACCAGCCCAAGCATACTGTGCAGCAATCCAGTCCACAACACTGGCGCAATGATGCCGCCGAGCAGAATCGGGCGCTTGGGCCAGATCGGCAGCATCGCGCCATACAAAATACCGACCAGCAGCGTCGTGGCGCCCTGAATGATGTTGGCCGTGACGAACGCGCCCAGTTGGAAGTGGCTCATCTGCGCAATCGTGGGGTTCGTCCACCCGCCCACACCCGCGCCGCCCAGCAGGTTCACGACGTACCAGATGCTGTGGTAGCGCAGCACGCCGTAAATCTCCGCCGGAATCACCATCGCAATGCCGCCAAGGATGCCGCCAAGGATGCCGCTCGAAACCGGAAACGTCTCCAGCGGAAACTGCGCGCGATGCTCTTCACTCACCTCGATGCGAGCCACCTTTTCAAGCGTCGGCACGTACGACATGATTTCGAGCGGCACCGGGATGTCTTCATGCGCCTCGTGCGGCAGCACGTTGCGGAACCAGCCCACGATGGAAACCAGCGTCAGCGCGCCGCCCAGTACGCCAAGCCATGCGCTCGTCACCAGCGCGGCAAAGATCAGCGTCACGCCGAGCGCCATCAGGAATGGCCACGCCGTCGGCGCGGGCAGATGCACAGCGTCGTGCCCGTGATCGTGCGCATCGCCATGCGGGGCGTAATGCGGATCATGCGGCGGAATGGATTGAGAAATCTCGCTCATCGTTCTTATCGCCCCACCACGTACACAACCGTAAAGACAACCACCCAGACGGCATCGACAAAATGCCAGTAAAGCGCCAGCACCTTCACGCGCTCGGCATGATGGGGCTTCAGCGCGCCGGTCAGCGAAAACGCCAGCGTCACCAGCATCATCAGCAGGCCCACAATGACGTGCGAGGCATGAAGCCCAACCAGCGAGTAAAACGTCGTGCCAAAGAGATTCGTGCTGATCGTCAGGTGATCCTCAAAGATCAGCTTGCGCCACTCAGCGCCGGTGCCGTAGAGAAAGGTCACGCCCAGCAGGATCGTCACAAGCCACCACAGCCGGAAGGCCAGCATCTTGCCGTGCTCAATGGCGTGCTCGGCCAGCATGATGAAGAAGCTGCTCGAAAGCAGGCAGGCCGAGTAGAACCACGGAATCTCCAGCACCTGCTTCGGCGTGGGCCCGCTCAGGCTGCGGCCAATGTAGTAGAGATATGCGACGACAAAGATCGTGAAGATCGCGCTCTCGGCGATGATCAGGCAAGACATCGCGACCATGCCTCTCGAAGGCTGGCGCCACTCCTGCTCGCTCTCCGCGTGCCCATGTCCCAGGTTTTGTAGGGAAGCTGTGCTCATTGTTTGTTCTCGCGTCTCCTACTCGAATGCCGAATCCGGGTCTTCCGGATGCTTGATATCCCACAGAGGCCTGCGGCTCGCAACCACCGGCTCAACCGCAAAGTTGTACGAAGGCGGCGGCGATGCCGTGGACCATTCGAGCGTCCACGCATCCCACGGGTCCGGTCCGGCCAACGCGCCGCGGAAGTACGACCGCACCATGTTGTACACCAGGATCAGCGTCGCAATCGCCTGGATGAATCCGCCGATCGAAACCAGCAGATTCAGCGTGCCCCATCCGCGGCTTGCGTCGTAGGTGTAGATCCACCGCGGCATCCCCATCAGGCCCGGGAAGTGCATCAGATCGAAGGTCATGTGGAAGCCGATCAGCATCAGCCAGAAGTGCCACTTGCCCAGCCGCTCGCTCAGCATCCGGCCCGTCATCTTCGGGTACCAGTAATAGATCGCCGCGAAGATCATGAACAAAATCGCACCGACCAGCACGTAGTGAAAGTGCGCAACCACGAAGTACGAGTTGTGCAACTGCCAATTCCACGCCGAGACCGAAAGCATGATGCCCGTCAGCCCCGCAATCAGAAACTGGAAGAGAAACCCGATGGAAAAAAGCATCGGTGTCTGGAAGCGAACCTTCCCGCCCCAGATCGTCGCCAGCCAGTTAAAGATCTTGATCCCCGTCGGCACGCCAACCAGCATCGTCGAAAGCGTGAAGAACGCATTGCCCACGCTCGTCATGCCGATGGTGAACATGTGGTGCGCCCAGACGCCCAGGCTGAGGAACCCGATGCCGACAGAAGCCGCCACCATCGCCGGATAGCCGAATACCGCCTTGCGCGAGAAGACCGGAATAATCTCATTCGCAAACGCAAAGGCCGGCATCACCAGCACGTAAACCTCCGGGTGCCCGAATATCCAGAAGAAATGCGCCCACAAAATCGCCGACCCGCCCGCCTGCGTGTCGAAGAAATGCCCGCCCAGATAGCGGTCAATCATCAGCATCACCTGCGCGGCCGTCAACGGGCTCACCGCGACCAGCACCAGGAACGAAGTCGTCGCATAGAGCCACGGCAGCAGCGGTATCCGCATCAGCGTCATGCCTTTGGTTCTCATGCAGAAGACCGTAGCCAATATGTTGATTGCCGTGCCGATCGAGCCAATACCGCTCGCCAGCAGCGCCACGGTCCAGTAGTCGATCGTGTGCCCCGGTGAAAATGCGCGCTCGGTGAGCGGAGCGTACGCAAACCAGCCCACATCCGGCGCGGTTCCCGTGCCCGGCAATCCCGATCCGCCGATAAAGCTGTAATAGAGCAGCAGACCGCCGAAGGCGCTTATCCAGAAGCTGAAGGCATTCAACCGCGGAAAGGCCATATCCCGCGCGCCGATCATCAGCGGTATAAGGTAGTTGCCGAATCCGAACAAAATCATCATGCCCACCAGGAAGACCATCGTCGTCCCGTGCATCGTGAACATGCGATTGAAGGTCTGCGGATCGAGGAACGTATTATTCGGCACCGCAAGCTGGATGCGCATCAGCAGCGCCTCAGAGCCGGCCACCAGCAGGAAGATGAGCGCGTACACGATGTACATGATCCCCAGCTTCTTGTGGTCTACCGTCGTGATCCAGCTATGAATCGTCTCCAGGTACGTGCCGCGGCTGGGCGCGTAGCCTGCGCCCGCATCCGCTCCGGATGCAATTCCGGGTACAACCGGCAATGTTCCTTCACCCATCGCAGACCTCTCACTTCAGCGTCAGCAGGTACGCGGTAATCTGCGCGTACTGCCGATCGGTCAGGTGCATGGCGGGCATCAGCACACCCGGCTTAAACTGGCTCGGGTCCGTGATCCATGCCTTCAGGTTCTCCGGCGT
>JASHPD010000341.1 GCA_030038315.1 Acidobacteriaceae bacterium | reverse complement strand
GAGAACCATTGGACGGATTTGCAATCTGTCCTCCTTGGGCAACATAGAGAAGTTCCAACTGCTTCTTCTTGACTTGCTTCAAAGCCTCCTTTGGATCGCGTCCGACGGACTCCATACGCTTTTGCGCGCCGTCGTAGTAGCTCACGTAGTACGAGCCCTCCGTGAGATTGCGCAGCATTCCCTCTGCGCGACGCATGGTCCATTTGTTTTTGATTTTGACTGATTGGTAGAGAACAACTGACTTGTTCGCCAAGTTCTTGCTCCTTCGAGTGAATTCGATGGAAGCGTTTCTTGGCTGGAATTTTGGTGATCCAACGAGTGCCAGCGAGAGCCAGCAGACGCCATTAAGAGACCAAAAATAGTAAAAAATAGTAAAAAGGCCCTTACGGGCCCCCTAAACCATTGATTCTAAATGATTTGGTGCCGAAGAAGGGACTCGAACCCCCACACCCTTGCGAGTACTTGGACCTGAACCAAGCGCGTCTGCCAATTCCGCCACTTCGGCACGGGACACAGTCAGCAAAACGCGTGACCGGCAGCAATCTTGAGTTTCGCAAATCGAACCCCACCTGTCAAATAGGCGCGCCTGTTGGACGGCCGCTATTCTCTGAGCGTCGCATCGGAAATCCGCTTCTCAACCACATTCAACCCGATACGATAGGGTAGTAAATGCCAAGGCAGTAGCGCGAAAGAACGCACAAGATCATCCATCTCTGTTGCCGCCCTGAAAGGACAGAAGAACCATGAAGCTGCTCGAAATGGCAGACCCGATTCGTTATTCCCGCATGACTACGGCGGAACTGCGCCAGACATTCCTCGTGACCGACCTTTTTCAGCCGGGAAACATTGACCTGACCTATATCGATCTCGACCGCACTATCCTAGGCTCCGCTGTGCCCGCCAGCGCTCCGCTCAGCCTGCCGACTGATCCCATGCTGCGCGCCGCTTACTTCACCGAGCGCCGCGAACTGGGCGTCCTCAACATCGGCGGGCCGGGCCAAGTCACAGTGGGCAATGCGGCTTTCGATCTCGGCAATCTCGATGGCCTCTACATCGGCCGCGGCAACGAGCACATCACCTTCCGCAGCGCAGATCCCGCACACCCCGCTGAATTCTATCTGCTCAGCTATCCCGCGCATGCAGAATATCCAACAAAGCTCATTCGCGCTGCTGAGCAGCAAGGCGCCGCGCTCGGCGCACCGCAAAGTGCCAACCAGCGCAAGATCACGCGCATGATCCACCTCGACGGTGTGCGAAGCTGCCAGCTCGTTATGGGCTTTACGCAACTGGCCTCAGGCAGCGTGTGGAACACCATGCCGCCGCATACGCACCGCCGCCGCTCGGAGGTCTATCTCTACTTCAACCTTCCCGGCACCGAGCGCGTTGTTCACCTGATGGGCCCGGCGCATGAGACTCGCAGCCTCATCCTCGCTAACAAGCAGGTGGTTGTCTCGCCCGGATGGTCTATCCACGCTGGCGTGGGCACGTCGAACTATATCTTCTGCTGGGGCATGGGCGGCGAAAACCAGGATTATGCCGATATGGACCCCGTGACTGTCGCGGAGATGCTGTGACGCAACGGAGAAACGCCTGATGATTCTCGACCTTTTCAGCCTCGCGGGCAAAACCGCGCTCGTCACCGGATCCTCGCGCGGATTGGGTGCAGGCATTGCGCGCGCCCTTGCCGAAGCCGGCGCGCAGGTTGCGCTGCACGGCTTGCGCTCGGTCCCTCAATCCACGCTCGACGAAATCAGCGGCATCGGCCCGCGCGTTATCGCGGTCACCGGCGACGTAAGCAAGCCGGAGACAGGCATCAGGCTGGTCGATGAAGTTGTCGCAGCCTTCGGCAAGATCGATATCCTCGTCAACAACGCGGGGACCATCCGCCGTTCGCCGGCTGTTGAGCACTCGCTTGAAGATTGGCGTTTCGTTCTCGACACTAACCTCTCCAGCGTCTTTCTGCTCTCGCAGGCTGCGGGCAGACAGATGATTGCGCAGAGCTCGGGCAAGATCATCAACATCGCTTCCCTGCTTACCTTTCAGGGCGGCGTCTTTGTTCCTTCGTATGCTGCGGCCAAGGGCGGTGTGGGCCAGCTCACTAAAGCCTTCGCCAATGAGTGGGCCTCGAAAGGCGTCAACGTCAACGCCATTGCGCCCGGCTACATGGAAACCGACAACACGGCGCAGCTACGGGCTGATTCGACTCGCTCGCGGCAGATCCTTGAGCGCATCCCCGCTAGGCGATGGGGGCACCCGGATGATTTGGCCGGAGCGGCTGTCTTTCTGGCTTCGCGGGCCAGTGATTATGTTCATGGTCACGTCCTGACGGTAGACGGCGGCTGGATGGGACGTTGAGGATCATTCGCGCTCTGTGGCCGAAAATGCGCCTGCGCTCTTGTTTACCGTGGAAGTTGATTTCCTAAGCTATCTTTTTTGTTCGTGTTGCGAGGAGCTTCACAGCGGCTGTGATGGTTTTGTGGAATGGCTTGCCTGTGAGGCTGTGGAAGTGCGTTTTGTAAATTGTCTGGTTTGAGTGGGTTGCAGGTCTTCCTTTGCGGTTTGGCTCACAGCGACACATAGATGGCGGATTTGGATTTCGGCTTGCTTTGAGGGTGGTGCTGTTTATTTTCAATCCTTTATGGGCTGAATGCCGGCTTTTTGCCATTGAACGAAAAAGACAACTGCCGGAGATGGCCAAAGGCCCGGTTCTGACTGGAACCGGGCCTTTGGCTTTTCTACTGATTTGAGTGTGGCATATTTGCCCGTAATTCTTTGCAAAATTCGGAGGAAAATTTTTTTGATGTTTCAGACTGCCGGGGTATAGATGGATTACCAGCCCTCGCCGTTTGTAGCTTTTCATCCGCGGACCCCGGTCAGTTCACAGTCAGCGTGACTGTACCCACTGTAGCTGTCACTGAACTCGATGAGCCGCTTGATGTGCCAGTGCCGGTCACGGTAACTGTATAAGCGCCCGCCGACGTACCAGGATTTTCCACGGAACCACCACCACTGCTACTTCCGCCGCCGCAGCCAATCGCGCTGATTGAGGCAAACAGTACCGCCAATCCCAGTGTCGCCAGCCAATTACGCCGCTTTCGAGGAACCCCGATCAGCAGCACCAGCGCCAGCCCCGTCCCACCCGCCGACGGCCATAGCAGCTTCTTCATTTGGTTCAGCGCGCTGGTGGATGCCGCGGTAGTCGTCACTGTCAGCGTCGAAGCCTGTGCCGTGCTCCCACTGAGTGTTATTGAAGCCGGTTTGAGCGTCGAAAGTCCAGCGCTTGTGAACCTCGCAAACACACTGGAAATCGTCTGGGTGCTCAGAAGCGTGAAGAAACTGCGCCCGGCCGCGGTAGTCCGGCATCTCGAAGAACTGCTCACCACGGATGTGCTTCTCGTCCAGAACTGGCAAGAAATCTTTCAGGCAATGACGGCTTTGGAGGATGGCTCCGGTGAGTTCGAGGACGCGCTGATCGGCGCGCTCAATCAATGGTCCGGCTGCACGAAGTCAGTGACATTCGACCAGAAGGCCGCGCGGCTGCCGTATTTCCGGTTGCTGGCCTGAAATTGGTTGTACCCCACCCAAATCATGTGCGGGCCGCCGCCTATGGTAGGATATTCCTACCGGAGCAACCATTATGGCACCCCAGCAGGCTGTCCTCGAATACCTCACAACTACGAAGATTGGCGAGAAGGGCCAGTTGACCGTGCCGAAGCAGTTCCGTGAAGACCTGGGGCTTGACGCCGGCGCTCCAGTGGCAGTGCTGCGGATGGGCAACGGGCTTTTCCTGCTGCCGGAGCAGCAGCGCTTCAATCAGCTCTGTGAAAAGATTAGCGCCATACTGACAAATGCCGGAATAACGCCGGAAGAGGTGCTGGCTACGCTGCCGGAAACGCGGCGGCGAATCTATGAAGAGCGCTTCGGTAAAGCGAGTACGACGAAACCTGAGGCTGGCCGCGCCAACAAGCGGCGGCGCAAGAAGTGACGGGCGCTCAGAAACTCAGGCTATTCCTCGATTCCAATGTACTTACTGGCGGCGTTGTTTCCCGGTGGGGACTGGACAAGGCCGTGCTATCCCTTTGCGCCGCGAAAATCTGCAGGCTGGTTCTGGCTGAAGCAGTGCGGGAGGAAGTGGATAGAAATCTGCTGCTTCATGCCTCCAGACTCTCCTCCGAGGACGGCGAAAGGTTGCTGGGGCACTATCATGGCCTGATCCAACTGGCGAAACCTGAATTTATCGAATATCCGCAAACGGACCTAATATTGTCGAGCCGTCACATCATACGCCATGAGCCGGATGTTCCCGTACTGCTATCGGCAATGGCCGCAAAACCCGACTGGCTTCTGACGCACAACACAAAGCATTTCACGCAAACGGTGGCGCGAAACACCGGCCTGCGGATTGCCACTCCCGTGGAATTTTTCAGAACATTATCATCGCTGCTGAGGTAAATTGGTTGCGGCAATCCCACCCATGCGTGAAAAAGCCGCGCATGAATGGAGCACCCAAGTTATGGCTGGGTCACCCGTCGGAGGCGTTATATGCCGCGCAAAACAGTCATGGAAGACAACCTGAATCTTACGCAATTATAGAAAGAAGTCATCACGCTAAAGGCTGTGCTGGATATGATTGGCGACATGGTCAATCACGCGACCATGATTTTTCATTTCAGCGACCATAACTCATCAATCCTTTTTCCCACAAGGACGCACATGGCGTTCTTCAACATTATCTTGGTCGATTTGCTGTCCAAGCCTAACGAGTTCTTCAAAGATGACAAGAACTATATCGGCCTGTTGATAGACATTTGCGCTAACCCGTTCATGGACAAAAATGACAACATTCAAGAATTGAAAAGTTCTGTTATCGCCTTCGATAGTTGGTTATCTGAAAAAGTCACCGTAGAAAACCGCTGGTTCCCATCGATTGACTTACAGGTCAACCTCAGCCTCCAGCGTCAAACCTTTATTCGCATCTGCGGAAACATCGCAAAGCACAACTTCACACGACTGACCGTAGCAGCCGAAATGCTGCGAAAGGTTCTTGAGGCGAACGGCCAGTCCGTTTCGCTCGATAAATGCATCGTTGCACTTGAAGATTTCAGAGAACAGTTTTTTGACGATGTTCTCAATTACCATGCTTCCACCATCGCAGAATTTTTAAATAACATTCGATGGGGAATTTATATATATGCGAGCACCGTCAGGGAACGTTGTGTCGTAAACAATTACAACCAGCAAATTCGGCTTAACATATACACATATTCTTATCCGAAGGATGTCGATTCTGACCTCGGAAAGGCATGTTTTTGGAACTTAATGGACGACGTTAGGGAACCGCCATATATCCAGCGATTCGAGGTGGACAAATACTTGAAGATTAGATACTGATACGGTTTTCGATCAACGAAGCAAAGGCCCGGCATCTCTGCCGGGCCTTTGTAGTTTGGCGCGCGAAGCGCGCAGTTGCCTGGACGGCCAGTCCTATTCTGCCGCCATCTCTTCCGCTTCGCCTTCCTGGCGCATCATCTCCAGTTCGCGCTCCGCGGCTTCGATCTCGGCGCTGACTTCCTGCTGTACGCGCTGCGCCGCTTCTTCAAGCTCCGGCGAGAGCTGCACGTTGCGGTAGTATTCGAGGCCCGTGCCCGCCGGGATCAGGCGTCCGACGATCACGTTCTCTTTCAAGCCGCGCAGGCTGTCGATGGCTCCGTTGATCGAAGCCTCGGTCAGCACGCGTGTCGTCTCCTGGAAGCTGGCCGCGGAGATGAACGAATCCGTCGAAAGCGACGCCTTCGTGATGCCGAGCAGCAGCGGGTGACCCACCGGCGGACGTCCGCCTTCCTTCTCGACGCGGTCTTTCTCTTCCTTGAAGCGGAAGCGATCGACCTGCTGCTCCAAGAGGAAGTTCGAGTCGCCGATATCGTCGATGCGGACCCAGCGCAGCATCTGGCGGACAATCACTTCGATGTGCTTGTCGCTGATGGCCACGCCCTGCAGGCGGTAGACTTCCTGGATTTCGTTCACCAGGTACTTCTGCAGCTCTTTCTCGCCGAGCACGTCAAGAATGTCGTGCGGGTTGAGCGGTCCGTCCATCAGAGGATCGCCGGCGCGCAGACGCTCGCCTTCCTGCACGTTGACATAGATGCCGCGGGGCACGGAGTATTCGCGCTCATCGCCGTTGTCGGCGGTGACGTAAATTTTCCGCTGGCCTTTCTGCACTTCGCCAAAGCGAACCACGCCGTCGATCTCGCTGATGATCGCAGTCTCGCGCGGCTTGCGGGCTTCGAACAACTCGACCACGCGCGGCAGGCCGCCCGTGATGTCCTTGGTGCGCGTCGATTCCTTGGGAATCTTCGCCAGCACGTCGCCGGGGCCGACTTCATCGCCATCCTGCACCATCAAGTGCGCGCCCTTGGGCAGCAGATAACGCTTGGTGCCCTTGGAGCCCTTGACGATGAATGAAGGCTGCCGCTTTTCATCCGGCGAGTCACCCACAACCCAGCGCGAGAGGCCTGTGACTTCATCGACTTCTTCGTTGAGCGTGATGCCTTCCTGCAGATCCTTGAAGTTCACCGCGCCGCCGATTTCCGTGAGGATCGAATAGGTGTACGGATCCCATTCAGCAAGCTGCTGTCCGAGAGTCACCTTTTCGCCGTCCTTCACGCGAAGGCGCGCGCCGTAGACAACCTGGTAGCGCTCCTTCTCGCGCCCGCGATCATCGATGACAGCGATGGAGCCGGAGCGGTTCATCGCCACCTGGGCGCCGTCCTTGCTCTGAACCGTATTGAGGTTGATGAAGCGCACCGCACCGCTGTTCTTTGCATCGAGGCGCGAGCGGTCCGCCACACGGCTGGCCGTGCCGCCCACGTGGAAGGTACGCATGGTAAGCTGCGTGCCGGGCTCGCCGATGGACTGCGCCGCGATGACGCCGCAGGTCTCGCCAAGCTCGACCATGCGGCCCGAGCCGAGGTTGCGGCCATAGCAGAGCGCGCAGACGCCGCGCTTCGATTCACAGGTGAGCACCGAGCGAATCTTCACCCGCTCAACGCCGGCGCCCTGAATCGCGCTCGCTGTCTCTTCATCGATCGGCTGATTGACCTTGACGACGATCTTGTTGTCGTAGTCCTTGATCTGCTCAAGCGACACGCGGCCGATGATGCGGTCGCGCAGCGGCTCGATGATCTCGCCGGACTCAACGATGGAGCCCACGTCGATGCCTTCGCGCGTGCCGCAGTCGTACTCGGTCACGATCACGTCCTGCGCCACGTCTACGAGACGCCGCGTCAGGTAGCCCGAGTCGGCCGTCTTGAGCGCCGTGTCAGCAAGGCCCTTACGCGCGCCGTGCGTCGAGATGAAGTACTCGAGCACCGTGAGGCCTTCGCGGAAGTTTGATGTGATCGGCGTCTCGATGACTTCGTCCGAGGGCTTCGCCATCAATCCGCGCATACCCGAAAGCTGGCGAATCTGCTGCTTCGAACCGCGAGCGCCGGAGTCGGCCATGATGTAAATCGGATTCATGGCGCCTTCTTCGTCCGCGCGCTTCATGTTGCCGAACATCTCGTCGGCAACCTTATCGGTCACCGTGGACCACATCTGGATGACCTTGTTCGAGCGCTCGCCGTTGGTGATGGCGCCGTCGAGATACTGCTTCTGCACCTCGATGACCTTCTTGTCGGCATCGTCCACCACGGTGTACTTCGACGCGGGGATCACCATGTCGTCCAGACCGACGGACAGGCCCGAGCGCGTGGCGAACTGGAAGCCGAGCGACTTGATGCGATCGAGCATCCGCACCGTCGTCTCAAGGCCGAGGTTCTGGTTGCAATAGTTCACAAGCTGGCCGATGCCCTTCTTCTTGAGCAGGCCGTTGATGAACGGCATCCCCGCCGGCAGGGCGTCGTTCAGGATCACGCGGCCCACTGTCGTCGAGACGTACTCCTTGTTGAACTCGACCGGCTCGGTGTGCGTCAGATCCTGATCGTCGTACGCCGTGGTCATGTCGAGCACCTTGCCCGTGTAGCGCAGGCGGATCGGCGAAAGCGTCTCCAGCTCCTTCGCTTCGAGCGCCATCAGCACTTCTTCGACATTCGAGAAGACGCGTCCTTCGCCCTTGGCGCCCTTCTTCTCCTTGGTCAGGTAGTAGAGGCCGAGCACCATGTCCTGCGTAGGCACCGTGATCGGGTGGCCCGATGCGGGCGAAAGAATGTTGTGCGAAGCAAGCATCAGCACGCTGGCTTCAATCTGCGCCTCCGGCGACAGAGGAATGTGCACGGCCATCTGGTCGCCGTCGAAGTCCGCGTTGAAGGCGGTGCAGACGAGCGGGTGAATCTTGATCGCCTTGCCTTCGACGAGCACCGGCTCAAAGGCCTGAATGCCGAGGCGATGCAGGGTTGGGGCGCGGTTGAGCAGCACCGGGTGGTCCTTGATGACTTCTTCCAGGATGTCCCACACCACCGGCTCCTGCATCTCGACCATTTCCTTGGCCTGCTTGATGGTGGTGCAGTGCCCCGTCTGCTCCAGGCGGTGATAGATGAAGGGCTTGAAGAGCTCAAGCGCCATCTTCTTCGGCAAACCGCACTGGTGGAGCTTGAGCTCAGGCCCGACAACGATCACCGAACGGCCCGAGTAATCCACACGCTTACCGAGCAGGTTCTGGCGGAAGCGTCCCTGCTTTCCCTTGAGCGTATCGCTCAGCGACTTCAGCGGACGGTTGTTCGCGCCGCGCAGCACGCGGCCGCGGCGGCCGTTGTCGAAGAGCGCATCGACAGCTTCCTGCAACATGCGCTTTTCGTTGCGCACGATCACTTCCGGCGCGTGCAGGTCCATCAGCTTCTTCAACCGGTTGTTGCGGTTGATGACGCGGCGATAGAGATCGTTCAAGTCCGACGTAGCAAAGCGTCCGCCATCCAGCGGCACAAGCGGGCGCAGCTCCGGAGGAATCACCGGCAGCACGTCGAGAATCATCCACTGCGGTTTGTTGCTCGACTTGCGGAAGGCCTCGACAACCTTCAGGCGCTTCGCATACTTGAGCTTCTTCTGCGCGCTGGTCTCGGTCTTCATGCGCTCGCGCAGCTCGATGGCGAGCTCGTCCACAACGACGCGCTTCAGCAATTCCTTGATGGCTTCGGCGCCCATCATGGCCTTGAAGCCCGAAGGACGATACTGCTGGTCGAGCTCACGGAACTTGAGCTCGTCCTTGATGATCTCGCGCTCGCGCACCGGCGCGTCGCCCGGATCGACGACAACATACGACTCGAAGTAGAGAATACCTTCGAGATCGCGCAGCGAAATATCCAGCAGGTGGCCAATGCGCGAAGGCAGGCCCTTGAAGAACCACACGTGCGAGCAGGGCGAAGCCAGCTCGATGTGGCCCATGCGCTCGCGGCGCACCTTGCTGACCGTCACTTCCACGCCGCACTTATCGCAGATGACGCCGCGGTGCTTCATGCGCTTGTACTTGCCGCAGAGGCACTCCCAGTCCGTGACGGGTCCGAAGATGCGCGCGCAGAACAGGCCGTCGCGCTCCGGCTTGAAGGTGCGGTAGTTGATGGTTTCCGGCTTGGTGACCTCACCATGCGACCAGCTACGGATCTTCTCCGGCGATGCGAGCATGATGCGGATGGCGTCGAAATCAGTAATCGGGCTGGTGAGCTCGAAGGGGTTCGATCGGAACAAGGTAACCCTCCCTGGCAGGCGTGTTTTTTCGCTCTGCCTCGGCAACTCCCGGGACTTTTTGGAGTTCTTCCCTCCCGGGTGAGCGGCCTGTTGCACCGCCCATAGGAAGAACCCTGAAAACTCTTTGCAACTAACTCCGGGTACCCCACCCTCGCCGCGTCTTTGCTTTTGCGGCTAGAGCGGGATACCTCACGAATTAGTCAGCGACCGCAGGCAGCTCCGGCGCGGGAGCCTTGCGCACGAGATCGGCGCGCTTAATCAGCTCCACATCCAGGCAGAGCGATTGCAGCTCGCGGATCAGCACGTTGAAGGACTCCGGCACGCCCGGCTCAATCGCCGCTTCACCCTTGACGATGGCCTCGTAGATCTTGGTGCGGCCGTAAACGTCGTCGGACTTGGCGGTAAGCAGCTCCTGCAGGATGTACGCAGCGCCGTAGGCTTCGAGCGCCCAGACTTCCATTTCGCCGAAGCGCTGGCCGCCGAACTGCGCCTTGCCGCCCAGCGGCTGCTGCGTGATGAGCGAGTACGGCCCGATGGAGCGAGCGTGAATCTTGTCATCCACCAGGTGCGAGAGCTTGAGCATGTAGATGTAGCCCACCGTCACCGGCTGCTCGAACTGCTCGCCCGTCATGCCGTCGTAGAGCGCCGTCTTGCCGGAGGTCGGCAGACCCGCGGCCGAGAGCAGCGCCTTGATCTCGCCTTCCTGCGCGCCATCGAACACGTTGGTGCCGAACCAGATGCCGTGCTCCATGCCGGCCGAAACACGCAGCAGGGTCTCGTCGTCGAGCTCGAGCAACTGCCGCAGCGCAGCCGTGCCGGCAAACTCCTTCTTCACCTCTTCGCGAACGAACTTCGCATCGCTATTCTGCTTCACCAGCGCGGAAATCTTCTTTCCGAGACCGGCAGCGGCCCAGCCGAGGTGCGTTTCGAGAATCTGACCGACGTTCATACGCGAAGGAACGCCGAGCGGGTTGAGAACGATCTCGACCGGCGTGCCATCGGGCAGATACGGCATGTCCTCTTCCGGCAATATGCGCGCGATGACGCCCTTGTTGCCGTGGCGTCCGGCCATCTTGTCGCCAACGCTCAGCTTGCGCTTCATGGCGACGTAGACCTTCACGAGCTTGATGACGCCCGGAGGCAGCTCATCGCCTTTCGAGAGCTTGCCGATCTTCTCGTTGGTGATCTTGCGCAGCACTTCGATCTGGCGCGAGGTCATCTCTTCGATCTCGTCGATCTGCTCGTTCACCCGCGGGTCCTTGTCGGCATAGCGGATGCGCTTTAAATTCTTAGTGGAAATGCGCTCGATCGTCTCGCGGTCCAGAACCGCATCCTTCGTCAACAAACGCTTGTTCGTGCGCTCGTCGTGCAGGTCGGCCAAAACCACCTTGCCGCCCAGGATTGCTTCGAGACGCTTCAAACGCTCGTCGGTGAGAATGCGGATTTCGTCGCCGAGGTTCTTTTCGAGCTTGGCCACATACTCCGCTTCAATCTGCTTGGCACGCTCGTCCTTTTCCTGGCCCTTGCGGCTGAAGATGCGCACGTCAACGACGGTGCCTTCAATGCCCGGAGGGCAGGTAAGCGAAGCGTCGCGCACATCGCCGGCCTTTTCGCCGAAGATGGCGCGCAGCAGCTTTTCTTCCGGCGTCAACTGCGTCTCGCCCTTGGGCGTGACCTTACCGACGAGAATGTCGCCGTGCTTGATCTGTGCGCCGATGCGGATCACGCCGCTCTCGTCGAGATCGCGCAGCGAGTGCTCGCTGACATTGGGAATATCACGCGTGATTTCTTCCGGTCCGAGCTTGGTGTCGCGCGCCTCGATTTCGAACTCCTCAATGTGCACCGAGGTGTAGTAGTCCTCGCGCACCAGCTTTTCGCTGATGAGGATGGCGTCCTCGAAGTTGTAACCGCGCCACGGCATGAAGGCGACGAGAACATTGCGGCCGAGCGCCAGCTCGCCCTGCTCCGTGCAGGGACCGTCGGCGATGACCTGCCCCTTGAGTACGCGATCACCTTCCCGGACGACAGGTTTTTGATTGATGCAGGTGTTCTGGTTCGAGCGCTTGAACTTGATGAGCGTGTAGATATCCGAGCCTACCTCGCGCGAGAGCTGCGTCGGATGATGCTCGCCCTCGACGCGCACGATAATACGCTCCGAGTCGACCGAATCCACAATGCCATTACGCTTGGCCAGCACCACGGCGCCCGAGTCGCGCGCCGTCACGCCTTCCATCCCCGTGCCGACGAGCGGCGCTTCGGCAACGAGCAGCGGCACCGACTGGCGCTGCATGTTCGCGCCCATCAGTGCGCGGTTGGCGTCATCGTGCTCAAGGAATGGCACCAGCGAAGCGGCCACCGAAACAAGCTGCTTCGGCGAAACGTCGATGTAGTCAACCTCGGCGCGATTGACCAGCACAAAGTTGCCCTGGCGGCGAGCATTGACGAGGTCTTCGGTAATCACGCCCTCGTCATTGAACTCAATGTTCGCCTGCGCGATGGTGTGCTTGTCCTCTTCCCATGCGGAAAGGTAGAAGCTGAACGGAATGATTTCAATCGTGCGCTTGCCGCCCTTCTTGAGCGAAGCGGCGAGCTTCGCCGCCTCATCCTTTTCAAGATGGTCGCCCACGCGCAGACCGCTCTCGCCCGCGTTGACAATCTCCACGTAGTCGAGAATCCTGCCGTCCTTCACCTTGCGGTAAGGCGATTCGATGAAGCCGTACTCGTTGATGCGCGCAAAACAGCTCAACGAACTGATGAGGCCGATGTTCGGACCTTCCGGCGTCTCGATCGGGCAGATGCGGCCGTAGTGTGTCGGGTGCACGTCGCGAACTTCAAAGCCCGCGCGCTCACGCGACAAACCGCCCGGCCCAAGAGCCGACAGGCGGCGCTTGTGCGTGATCTCCGAGAGCGGGTTGGTCTGGTCCATGAACTGCGAGAGCTGCGAGGAACCGAAGAACTCGCGGATCGCGGCCATCACCGGCTTCGCGTTGATCAGGTCGTGCGGCATCGCCGTCGAGAGCTCCTGATAGACGCTCATCTTTTCCTTGATGGCGCGCTCCATGCGCACCAGGCCGATGCGGAACTGATTCTCCATCAGCTCGCCCACGGCGCGTACGCGGCGGTTGCCAAGGTGATCGATGTCGTCCACGATGCCGATGTTCTTGCGCAGCTTCAGCAGGTAGCGGATGGTTCCGTAGAAATCCTCCGGCGTCAGCGTGCGGTGGTCGAGCGGCGTATGCTCCTGGTTCTCGTAGAGCTTGATGTTGAACTTCAAGCGGCCCACGCGCGAGAAGTCGTACTTGCGCGGATCGAAGAACATGCCCTCAAAGAGCGCGGTCGCGGTGTCGAGCGTCGGCGGATCGCCCGGGCGCAGCTTGCGGTAGATCTCGATCAGCGCCTCTTCCGGCTTGCGGATCGAGTCACGGCGCAGCGTGTTGGTGATGATGTTGCCCACGTCATCGCGCTCGGGGAAAAAGACCTCGAAGCCGGCTGCGCCGGACGAAAGAACCTTGTGCAGGCGGTCGGCGGTCAGCTCAACGTTGGCTTCGACGATCACTTCGCCGGTCGTCGTGTCGATCACGTCGGCAGCCGTCAGCGCGCCGTCGAGCTCGGCCTGCTCGATCTCGACCTTCTCAATGCCGGCGGTGCGCAGACCCTTGAGCGTGTGCGCGGTGATTTTGCGGCCGGAGTGCGCGATCTCCTCGCCCTTGTGCGAGACAGCGTGCGCGGGCTTGGCACCGACCAGATGCGTCGCGCCTTCCGCAGGCACGGCCCAGAAGAGCTTACCGTCGGCAATGGCCAGCTTATCGACCGTATAGAAGGTTTTGAGGATTTCCTCGTCGCTCTTGAGGCCGAGCGCGCGCAGGAAGATGGTGCCGAGGAACTTGCGCTTGCGGTCGATGCGGACATAGAGCGTGTTCTTCTGGTCGTACTCGAACTCCACCCACGAGCCGCGGTAGGGGATGATCTTGCCCAGGAAGTAGGTGCGGTTGTTCGCCGTCTCAAAGAAGACGCCGGGCGAGCGGTGAAGCTGCGAAACGATCACACGCTCCGTGCCGTTCACGATAAACGTGCCGTTCGGCGTCATCAAGGGAATGTCGCCGAAGAAGACCTCCTGCTCCTTGATGTCGCGGATGGTCTTGTTGCCCGTCTCGGGGTCTTTGTCATAAATGGTGAGGCGGACCGTCACCTTGAGCGGCGCGGAAAAGGTCATGCCGCGCTCTTCGCACTCCTGCTGGTCGTACTTCAGTTGCAGGCTCACCGGGTCGCCGCACTTGTTGCAGAAGTCCGGCGTGTTCTTGTTGTAATGGCCGCACTTGGTGCAGAGCACGTCGCCCGGCAGGAACGGGTCGGTGATGACCATGTTGCCGCAGTTCGAGCAGGCGGTGCGCAGGTGATGGAGCCCCTTCAAGTGGCCGCACTTGCACTCCCAGTTGCCGATCGAGAAGTCCACGAAATCGAGCTGCGAGATGCCGCGGAAATCGGTGATCGGGAAAACCGAAGTGAAGACCGACTGCAGGCCCGAGTCATCGCGCTCGTTGGGCAGCTTGTCCATCTGCAGGAACCGCTCATAGGAACGGCGCTGTACTTCGATCAGGTTGGGAATCTGAATTGCAGTGGGAATCTTGGAAAAATCGAGCCGGCTGCGAATCGCACGCATCTCGTTGGGCATGAGTCACTCCATGAGGCTCTTGTCATTGCCGGACCACCTTGCGGCTGGCTCTCGATTGGGTTCGATCGAGAGCCTTGTCCGGGCCGGCGGCGCGAGTCTCGGCTCCACCGGCAAATTCGGTATTGTCTGCTACCATCCAGGCCGGAACACCGCTGTCGCCGGCCCAATCCTGATTCGCTCCGGCTTTACACCGGAGCATCCGCGCCAAGGACAGCTTGCGGGCAATTCCGCGCGAAGAATTCACAACAGGCCGTTGCGGGGCGTTTGGCAACTGCGCTAGACTGCGCACAATCGCGGGAGAAGAGCACCCATTTTGAGGGTGCGGGGGTGGATTTTTGCAATCCGCCGGAGCTGGGAGACACGAAAAGCCCGTGAGGACGCAATGCCTCACGAGCGCGGCTCGATGCCTATGCTCCCATTCGAATTCTCAAGTCCCCGCTTTCGCCGATTCCAAATAAGCCCGCTACGCTTCGCCGCCGACCCTCACGCTTCGCGGAAGCGCTTAAGCCGCTGCCCGCAAAGCACTTGAATCTTTCGCTCGCCCTCCGCCGCCGCAACGCTTGGCACCGTTTCAGCCGCGCGGAAAGACGCTTCCAACCCGCAAAACCATCTCGATAAAGCATCGCCCGACTTCCGTTCCCTTCCGGGAAAATTCCCGAAAAAGACGGAAAGACGCGCAACTTTTATAGTAGCGCGTTCTCTCCGGGCTTGCAAATCGAGCCGATCGAAACTACTTGACTTCGATCGTGGCCACGCCTTCGAACTTCTTCTTGATGGCCTCGGCCTCGTCCTTGGTCGCGTTCTCCTTGAGAGCCTTGGGAGCGCCATCGACCAGGTCCTTGGCTTCCTTGAGGCCCAGCGAGGTCACTTCGCGGACGGCCTTGATGGTGTTGATCTTGTTCGCACCCGCGTCTTTGAGAATGACCTGGAACTCGGTCTTCTCCTCAGCCGCCGGGGCAGCCGCGCCAGCGCCTGCCGCGCCGCCGGCCACAACGACCGGGGCCGCAGCCGCAGCCGAAACGCCGAGGCGCTCTTCGAGCTTCTTCACGAGCTCTGCCGCTTCCAGCAGGCTCAGGCTAACAATCTGTTCTTCCAACTGTGCGAGATCCGCCATTTTTCCTTCTCCAAACCGTATTGAAATTGTCTTTCCCCGGCAGCAATCCAGACCGAAAGTTTCCGTCGCGCCAGACCAGCGCACTTTCCGAATGTTTTCCTGCCTAAACCCTTGAAACAGAGGTTAGTGGTCAGTTTTCAGTGGTCAGCCGCGCGGCGCGTTCACCACGACGGAAGCTGACAACCGAGCACTGATAACTGACAACTAGGCAGCAGCTTCGCTGCTGCTAAACTTTTCCTTCTCGACGCCTTGGCCCAGAACCACCGCCAGGTCGCGCCCGGTGGCATTGAGCACCGTGGCCAGCCGCTGCGCCGGAGCATTAATCAGGAACAGCAGCTTCGCGAAGATCTCTTCCTTGCCCGGCATCGTCGCCAGCGCCTTGACGTCTTCCACGGTCAACAGCTTGCCGTCCACAATGCCCAGCTTGAACTGGAACTCGGCGTTGTCGCCAACCCACTTCGCAAACCCTTTGGCCAGCGCCACGGGATCGCCTGAGGTGAAAGCCACGGCGCTCACACCCTTGAGGCCCTTGAGCGCATCCTCGACTTTTGACCCCTTGCCGGCAATCGGAGCCAGCTTGTTCTTGAGCACGCGGTACTTGCCGCCCGCCTCGCGCACCACCTTGCGCAGCTCAAAATCCTGCGCCACCGTCAGCTTGGCAAATGTGCCAATGATCGCGGTCGTCGAAGTCTCCAGCTCCTTGGTCAAAAGCTGAACCTTCTCCGCCTTCTTCGCCTTCGAAATTGCCATGTCTCGCTCCGCTCGACAGGGGACAGGGTGCAGGGTGCAGGGTGCAGTAAAACTCAACCCCCAACCTTGAACTTCCTGACTCCCCCAGCGCCATCAGGCGCCTGTTACGAATCCAAATCTTTTCTCAAAACCGGCGAACCGAGCCCAGACCGAAGACGCAACCAACTGCACCCTGCACCCTGCACCCTGTTCCCTGTCTCTTAGTGCTTCGCCGCCGCTTCAGCCACGGCCGCATCCAGCGGAACTCCGGGGCCCATCGTCGAGCTCAACGTGAGGCTCTTGATGTACTTGCCCTTGGCCGCCGAAGGCTTGGCGCGAACCACCGACGAAATCACCGTCGCCGCATTCTCCACCAGCTTCTCGGCGTCAAAGCTCAGCTTGCCTACCGGCACGTGCACCAGGCTGGTCTTGTCGGCGCGGAACTCCACCTTGCCGGCCTTGATCTCCTTCACGGCCGCGGCCACATCGGTCGTCACCGTGCCCGTCTTCGGGTTCGGCATCAGGCCCTTGGGACCGAGCACCTTACCCAGACGGCCCACAACCTTCATCATGTCCGGCGTGGCGATCAGGGCGTCAAAGTCGGTCCAGTTTTCCTTCTGGATCTTCTCCACCATCTCCTCGCCGCCCACGAAATCCGCGCCCGCTTCCTGCGCTTCCTTTTGGCGGTCGCCGGTGGCGATCACAGCGACGGTCTTGGTCTTGCCCAGCCCGTGCGGCAGAACCACAGTCCCGCGAACCATCTGGTCCGCATGGCGGGTATCCACGCCCAGGCGCAGGGAAACCTGCACCGTCTCATCAAACTTTGCGTACTTAACCT
>JASHPD010000340.1 GCA_030038315.1 Acidobacteriaceae bacterium | reverse complement strand
AGACCGAGGCCGCAACAGCCGAGTGGACTTTCCGAATGAAAATCCACCTTCACTTTCGCCGGAAGTTCACAGTATTCCGGGAAATGCCTTAATCCGCTCACGCGATCTCTCTACCCCATCAAAATTTTGTATCTCTCCATCCCTGGATCGTTGACATCGCGAGGCTTCGTTTGGAAAACTGTGTCTTAACCATTAGGCGGAACGGGGGTTCACAATGCGAGACATATCTCCCCAGGGCACTTACAAAGTTCAAGCGCTGGACCGGGCCTTTGCGGTCCTTGATCTGCTCGGCGAGAGCGATACGCCGCTCGGGCTGGCGCAGGTGGCTTCTTCTCTGCAACTGCACAAAAGCACGGCCCATCGTTTTCTCATGGTGCTTGAGCGGCATCACATGGTGGAACGTACCGGAAACGGGAAGTTTCGTCTCGGATTGCGGCTCTTCGACTTCGGCAATCGCGCCATTGAGCAGTTTGACCTGCGCGACCGCGCCCAGCCGCACCTGCGCCGGCTCGTGTCAGAGACCGAAGAGACCGCGCATCTCTGCATCCTCGAGCAGGCGCACGTCATTTACATCGATAAGATCGAGCCGGCGCGCTCCGTGCGCATGATTACACGCATCGGCGCAAGCAACCCGGTGCACTGCACCTCGGTGGGCAAAGCAATCCTTGCATTTCTGCCTGAAGACCGCATCACCGACGTGATCCGTCGCACGCGCTTCGAGCGGTTTACGCACCGCACCATCGGCACGCCGGAGGCGCTGCGCACGGAGATTGAAAAGACGCGCCGCCGCGGCTACGCCGTGGATGATGAAGAGCTGGAAGAAGGTCTGCGCTGCATTGCCGTTCCCGTGCTCGATGCCCAGCGCCAGCCGGTTGCGGCGGTCAGTGTCTCCGGTCCGTCCTTCCGGGTAACGGCGCAGAAACTGCCCGCGATCGCCAATCATCTTTTGCAATGCGTGCGCGGCATTTCGATGGATATGGGCTTCATCGCCGGCAATCGTTCCAGCCGCGCCGCATGGGTCTCCTGAGCGCAGAAACGAAAGTGCTTTCGGGGATCGATTCCATCCGGAAGCAGCGCACAACTGCGGTTCTTTCTGATACACTCATAATTGTTGCGGCGCGGTTAAGTCTTTGCGGAAAGATTTACCGAACCGCCCAGCCCACACTGCGCGTCAGGCACCTTCCGGACGGAAAAAGTCTGGTCGTAAGGCAAAGAGCCGCCGCAGTTTTTGTGGGGACGTAGCTCAGTTGGTCAGAGCGCTGCCTTCTAACCGACACGAAGAAAATAAAGCACTTACCTTCTTGGTGTCTATGTTGGTGTCTACTCTGATAGGCTAATGGCCTTACGAGGAGGAGATTCCAATGCCTGCTCTAGCGTCTCGCAATCCCCATCGCAACGCTCCCGAATACGCGGATCGCGTCAACCTCATCAAGAAAATCAAGCTCGGCAAAGACTGGCGCTTTGCTCCTGTAGTTCCCGAATCTAACGGGCGACTCAAGGACAAAGTGCGCGTCAACGGCGAAGTCGAAGTCCATAGCGAAGGTTCCTACTACATCGAGTGGTGGGTATCAGGCCGCCGCTTCCGCGAAGCCACGACACGCGAAGATGCCGTCGAATGTGCTCGCCACAAGTCGGTCGAGCTTCGCGCCATCCGAGCAGGATTGATTGCCACGCCGGAGCTGCCGCCTGCGGCCTCGGACAAGACGCCTATCGGCGACGCCATCGACGACTATCTGAAGTACGTCAAGATGCAGCGGAAGAAGCGGACCTGGCTCACCTACCGCTACACGCTCGACGTTCTCCTGCGGGCTTCGTACAAGAAAAAGTACGCCGAGGATGCGACACGGCAAGATGCCATCGACTTCATGACCTACTGCTATGAGCAGGGTTTGGGAGCACGCACCGTCTACGACAAGCTGGTAACGGTGCTCCAGCTTTTCAAGCGTCATGGCCGCGAAAAGCTACTCGAAAAGGGCGACTGGCCGAGCTTCGTCGATACCATCCGGCCTATCTATGAGCCGGAAGAGATAACGGCGATGTTTAAGGTTGCGACCGAGGACGAAGCCGACATGCTCAAGTTCATCCTTGGCTCCGGTTTCCGCGACCAGGAGATTCGCTACGTTGAATACCTCGACCTCGATTCCAACCACGACCTCGTGCGTGTTACAGCCAAGAAGGAATGGGACTTCACGCCAAAAAATTGGGAGGAGCGCGTTGTGCCCTTGCCGCATGTTCTGGTGGAGCGGTTGAAGAAGAGGAAGGAGCGCAAAAAGGCGCGGCCTCACGATCTCATTTTCGGCAACACCCGAGGCAATCCCGACAGCGAAATGGATACGGTCGTGAAGCGCGTCGCGGAGCGGGCCGGGTTGAACTGTGGCCGGTGTGTGACCGAGCATGGCAACAAGTGTGCCGAAGGGCCATACTGCATGAACTTCTTCCTGCACAAGTTCCGGCATACCTTCGCCACCAATCACCTGCGCGATGGCGTAGACATACGCACTGTGCAGGCATGGCTTGGACACCGCGACATCAAATCCACGATGGTCTACCTCAAAGGCATCCGTTCTAAAGATGCCGCGCATAAGGTCAACAACGGCGAGCTGGCGGCGCTGGTAGCGTGATGCAATCCGCAATGAGAAAAGCCACCCTACCGGGCGGCTTTTCTGTTGGGGTGCTATATAGAATTAGGCCAGCATTTCCAGGCCATGCTTTTCGACAACCGAGAGCAGCTTGAGCGCCATTCCGCTCGGCTGCTTCGCTCCGGTCTCCCACTTCTCAACTGTGGACTCGCTGGTATTGAGGTAACGGGCAAACACCGGCTGGCTTACCCGAAGCCGCTCACGCAGCTTCTTAATCTGCTGCGGTTTGAGAGGAGCAGGGGCAACAAGACACATGGTATCGAAGGTTCGCATGGTCGCCTTGTCTATTGTTCCAGCCCGATACATACCGGAGACATTGCTATGTATCGCCTCGAAAGCGTCACTCTTATATTTCAGCTTCTTTGCCATGACATATCTCCACAATCTCTTTGAGATGCAATTCGCGTGCAATATCCGCGTCCGTTTTGCGGGCATAGAGCACAGCTTGCGCCCGGAATCCCCTCAGTTCGTCGTCTTCGATATTGGCCCGATCCTGTTTTGCGAACAGATACGCATAGACCCAATACCTTCCCGCCCTTGCGATGATGATGGAGCGGTATTGATTCTTTCTCAGCCGCTTTTTGAAGACACCACCACCGAGATCATCGGCCTGCCCCAACATCGCTTGCCGAATGGCAGAGCAAAGTTCCTCATCCGCGATGTGCGCCTTCCGTGCAGCCTTGGCAAACCAGGCTGTTTTGAAGACCCGCTCCCTTTTTTGAGGAGATCCCGCCACACTCTTTATTGTAGCACCTAGTGCAACCATTGAGATCGCTTTTACATGCCCGTTCATTGTTAGGGTTGGCAGCGCCGCGCACTATGCGATGTGTTGTCCCGCGCTGCGAGAAACGCTGACTCGCGTTGGCGGCTTCTTCGCGGCATCATTAAGCCCATACCTCAGTCGAAGCCATTTTGCTACTTCCTGCGGATCAAACCGAACCGCTCCCCCGACATGAAAACTCGGCAATGAGCCACGAGCTGCCATGCGATAGATGTGTTTATCGTCCACGCCAAGCAGTTCGCAGAGTTCCGCTACCTTCATGGCACCACTTCGAGCTTCGAGTTTTTCGATGAGGTTCAAGCAATGGCCTCCAGCGTCCGGCCCTTTCCCTTAAGTTCCTATTGCGTTAGCCAGGCTGTCCAATTCTTCTAAACGATTAGGCCATCGCTTTTGGTTATGGGGCATTCGTCAAAGCGATAGTTGACGACTTTGATTCCTTCGGAGCACAATTTTTCCACAGGCATGACGGTACGTGCCTTTGGGTCATGCTGGACAGCGACATCCGCCCCGAAGAGTTTCGGAGGTCCCGCATGAGCCTTGATGACCATCTCGAATTCCGTCTTCTCAAATACTTTCTAGCGGTAGTCGAAGCAGGCAGTTTTACCGCTGCCGCTACACGTCTTTACGTTTCGCAATCGACGATCAGCACGCAAATCGGAAAGCTTGAGGACATACTGAATGTCCAGCTTTTCGACCGCGAGCATGGCTACAAACTGACCGCCGAGGGTAAACTCATGCGGTATTACGCGGAGTCATCGTTGAAGAGGAGAGAACGATTCGTTCAAACGTTACTGGCGATTCACGCAGCAACCCTCGTGCCGTTGCGATTCGGGTTTTCGCCGTTTGTACAAAAGGGTGCATTGCACTCCGTTTCTGAACTTTACAAAGAGCTGCTGCCGGACTGCGAAATGATGCCCGAAAGTGGCGATACCGAAGAAATCTTGGAACGGCTTCGGGCAGGCAAACTGGATGCCGCACTGCTTACACTGCCGGTTCTCGGAGAGGACTTTGAAGTCCACGTTATCGAGCGTGAACGCTTGCTTGTTTGCATGAGAAATGACGATCCCTTGGCGAGCTACGAGTCAATCCCGCCATCGGCGCTCGACAATAAGATCAGTATCTTTACCTATCAAAAACATCATCCCGCTGCATATTCGCGTCTGGTCGAGATGTTCAACGAAGTTGGTATCACGCCGCGTCCTTGCCAGCCGACACAAAATATCGAACACGTTCAATGGATGGTGAAGGAAGGTCATTGCTACTCCCTGATTCGCGCCGGACGTACACTGTTGAGCGGCCTGATTGCGAAACCAATTTCAGGAGTGGACTGGACCATCGACACTGGAATTGTCGTGTGCGTGGACAATGACAATCCCGCACTGTCATTGTTCATCGAAGAACTCGTTGATCCGTTCAGAACAGTTTCCGAGATTCCCGAAAAGAAGCCAGTTGTTTCTGTGTCTGTTCGCACGCAAAGAAAGAAGTCTCCCGCTGAGACCGACGACCATCAAATGCCTCTATTCAAGAGCCGACGTTGACGATGGCTACCGCGCCATCTTCCAAAGCGATGGCCCCATAACAAACAAGTATTGGACGGCTAGAAATTATCGACACTAAGCTCCGGCATATTCCCGACTGAGACCAGTCGATGGAGGTGCCGATGTCTTCCGTATGCAGTGTCGTCAATCCCCGTAACAAAGCTCACTCTCATCGCTCGTCACGCAAGCGGCGAGTGCAACTCATTTTCCGAAAACTTCTCCGTGCCGCTCATGTGATGGGGCCAACGCTTGTTGCTCTGTCTCTGGCAGGTGTTGCGAATGTCGCCCGTGCTCAGGGAACGATGGATTTCTCTGGCGCACAAACATTGATGGGCACATTCAAGACGTTTGCGATGTACGCCGGGGCCGTTATTTGCCTTGGCGGACTCATTTTTGCGGGAATCCGCATGATGAGCGGGCGGTTCCAAGACGCGATTCCCGGCCTCTTCGGTGCGCTGTTTGGTGCCGGTGTCCTGGGATGGGGCGCGGGCTGGATCGGGTCACTTACCGGCCAGTCCATGTGAGGTGCGCCCATGACCAAGCGGGGAGAGCCGTTACCGATCAATCAGGCGCTTAATAGGCCACGAGCCAAGCTCGGATTGGACCTCAGCGCATGGATGGCGATTGTCTTCGTCTGCGTAACGGTTTTCCTCGTTGGGTTTCGCCTACTGGCGATGGTCGCCTTCCCCACGCTTGTCGTGAGTGCATGGCTCATCGTCCGCAAACACCCAAAGATGTTTCAACTGTGGGGCCTCAGCCTCAACCAGAAGTCCTACTATGACCCGCGCAAATACTGAGCAAGCCAAATTCGTTCCGTGGTTCGCCAA
>JASHPD010000339.1 GCA_030038315.1 Acidobacteriaceae bacterium | reverse complement strand
GCTTGCGCCTGCGGCGATGGCCTTGGTGATTTCGCCGGAGTACTTGATGCCGCCGTCGGCGATGACGGGGATGTTATGTTCCTTTGCGGCGCGCCAGGCTTCGGCGATGGCCGTGATTTGCGGCATTCCGGCTCCGGTGACCATGCGCGTGGTGCAGATGGAGCCGGGGCCGATGCCGACTTTGACCGCGTCCGCGCCGGCTTCGATGAGAGCCTTGGCGCCTTCGTATGTTGCTACGTTGCCGGCGAGCAGGCCGACCGAGGGGAAGCGTTTTTTGACTTCGCGGACGGCTTCGAGGACGCGGGAAGAATGGCCGTGGGCGGAGTCGATGGCCAGCACGTCCGCGCGGGCGTTGACCAGCTCGACGGCGCGCTCCAGAAAATCGCCCGTCGCGCCGATGGCTCCGCCTACGCGCAGGCGGCCTTTTTCATCCTTGGAGGCGTTGGGATATTTCAGCTTTTTCTGGATGTCTTTGACGGTGATGAGGCCTTTGAGCTCGTAGCCGTCGTTGACGACAAGGAGCTTTTCTACGCGGTGCTCGTGGAGGATCTGCTCGGCTGCTTCGAGGGTGGTGCCGACTGGAACCGTAATGAGGTTTTTGCTGGTCATCACGGCGCCGACGGGGATGTCGGTGCGGGTTTCAAAGCGGAGGTCGCGGTTGGTGAGGATGCCGACGAGCTTTTTGCCCTGTGTGACCGGGACGCCGGAGATCTTGTAGCGGCGCATGACTTCGAGGGCGTCGGAGATGAGCTGGTCGGGGCCGATGGTGACCGGATCGACGATCATGCCGCTTTCCGAGCGCTTGACCTTGTCGATTTCGCCGGCCTGCGCGGAGATGGACAGATTGCGGTGCACGATGCCGATGCCGCCCTGCTGCGCCATAGCGATGGCCATGCGGGACTCGGTGACGGTGTCCATCGCCGAGGAGATCAGCGGGGTGTTGAGCGTGATCTCGCGCGTGAGCTGCGTCTGGGTGCTTACCTGCATGGGCACAACGTCACTGTAGGCAGGCACCAGCAGGACATCGTCAAAGGTCAGGGCTTCCGGGAGATTCGGGGCAAGCATATTACTCGGATGCGCCTGGCGGCACCGGGATTCGAGCTCCCTGTACGGCAGGCGCTTCCTAGTATTGTATCCGGTGTTGCGGAGGGTGCAGGGGACAGGGTGCGGGGGACAGGGTGCAGGGTGCGGTTTCCCACAGAACCACAGAATCTGGTGGTTTTTGAGATTTTTTCCGGCCTGCTCCTGTCCTTCGAGCCACAGAACAGAGCCACAGAACCACAGAATCTGTGCGGGTTTCGAGACGATTTTTGATGCTGTTTGCGGTTTTAGTCGATGCAACGCGCATATTTTCAATGAGATGCGGAGGTAAATTCCGAGAAAGAAGGGTGCTAATTGCGCACTAAACCCGGCTTAAATGCTGCTAATTTCACTCATTGTGTGCGCGGTTTGCGCCGCGCGCCCACAGAACCACAGATTCTGGTGGTTTTTCGAGATTTTTATCGCAGGCCGTAATGATGCTCGCGATGATAGCGCCTGGCGAGACGGTCGGCTTTCTCCGCCAGCTTTTCGGCGATGTATGAACTGGGAAGCGCGGGGAACATCTCTTTGAATTTTTCGCCGTCGGGCCGGCTGGGGTCGGGCTGCTTTTCGAGGGAGAGGATGAAAGTGCGGAAGAGGGCGGAGACGGACATGTTGCGGCTGGCGGCGGCGATGCGGGCGTGGTGATAGACGTCGTCGGTGAGCTGGATGGTGACGTTGCGCATGGGTGAAAAGCCTCCTATTCCTATTCTGGAGAAATGCGGGAAATAATCTGCAAAATTGGTGGAGATTTTTGATGTTTGGAATCAGTGGGTTAGGAGGAATTTCGCGCGGAGGGGGATTGACAAGGGGAAAACGGGACTGAGGGACTGAGGAGACTTGGGGACTAAAAGGCTGACGGCCGGCGCTTGTCAGGGGTGGTGGGCCAGCGCGGCGATGCGGGCGGTGATGTGCTCGCGGAGGATGCGGATGGTTTCGATGGCAGATTGCCGGTCCAACTCGATTACCTCAGGAAGATCGTCATATCGCAAGGATGACACGGCTATTTTGTGAGAGAACTGGCGGGAGTGCTATCCCACATCTCCAAAATCGGGAGATGTGGGGCACCCGGCTCAGGATGACAAGGTTTGAGCGAGTTAGTTGCGTGTTATTTCATCTCCGGCGCGAAAACAAATCACTCCGTAACACCGGCTGCTATCCCGGTGCAGTCCATCCGCAGCGTCCCGTTGTCATTGAAGATCACACCCGTAAACCGTGCCGGGCTTCCGGTCGCAGGAGCGCTCAGCACCTGCGCGTTGGAATCCGCATACACCACCACCTGCTGCGGATTCTGGATCAACGTGGTTTGGCCGCCCTGCACCGCGAACTGCGGAAACATATCATAGGCCGCCAACTGCACGGTGTAGGTGGTAAATGCGCCGTCCGTTCCCGTCGCCGTTACCGTTCCGTTGATCGTTTGCGGCATCAGCGTCTCTGTCGTAGCCGGCACATACGTCGGCGCACCCGCCACCTCTGTCGCGTGGGCTGTGATCGACACCATCTGTCCGGCCACCATGTTCGATTCGTTGAAGCTCGCCGCAAATGGCAGGTTCGCCACGTTGGTCAGCCCGCCCCACACGGCGAATGCCGTGCCGCTGAAGTTATACTCCGGCCATCCCGCCACGTACTGTACCGAACCCTCTTCCTCCTGGTTGCTCTGAAACAGCATCGGCTCCGACGCAGCTACCAACATCAGCGGACCGAAGTTTACCGTCAGGTCCGTTGTGTCCGAATCCTGCACCGCAATCCGCGTCGCCAGCACCGACCCGTCCGCCTGCAGCGCGCCGTCGATGTCCACCGGCATCCCCGCCGCCAGTCCCTGCGCATTGCCGATTCCCTGAAAGACCGTGTTGCTGTTTGTGCTTACCTGCCAGATTCTGTTCTGCGAAAGATTCGACAATGTTGGCGAGCCGTCCGCGGCGAATACCGTGATGTTCCCGCCTGGCGTTGCGTCCACCAGCCCCTCCAGGGCCGTCATTTTCCCGTTCGCCACATTCGTGGGCTGTGCAGCCACGGTCATCGCCGTCAGGTTGAATGTTGGCGTGATCGAATATGGGTTATCGCCGGATGAGTTCCAGCAGGCGGAAGGAAAGGTTACCGACTGCGCGACCTGCAACTCCAGCGAAAGAGCCAGCGACTGTCTGCTCACGGTAATCGGCTCCGGCAACTGCACCGTTACCTGGTTGTTCGGCGTTGCTCCGTACGCATAAGTCGAGGTGTCGTCAGAGCCTCCCTGCAACTGCGTGACACAGGTGAACGATGCTCCTCCGACCGTCGCCGTCGCTCCCGTGTAGACGCCCTGCGGGAGTTCGAGCGTCACCAGCGGCTCCGCGCTGCCGTTCAGGTGCATGAACTCCACTATCTGCGGGGTAGACACCACCGACACACTCGTACCGTCCTTCGCTGTCAGTGTCAGGCTGTTCAATACCAAAGGGAACTGCACCAGGCGGTCATTCGCCGAACTCGACACAACTACCGTTGTCAAAGTAGTTTCGCCCTTTACCGGACCACCTCCCGAAGAGGTCGTTCCGCCGCCGCAACCGGCAATCAGCCCGATCGCCGCAAACGCAGCCGTTAAGGACAGCAGCCTTCCGCGCGGTTTCCCGGCGTTTTTGCACACTTTACCCAGGGTAGAAGAAAATTCGGAGAGCCAAACCACGGGAGCATTTCCTCTGATTCGTAATTCGGGGTTCGCCTGCTTTTGCTGCAACTATACGCCGACCGGGAAGGGCTTGGGGCTGGATTCTTCTTGGTTTGCGCCGCCGGTACGCCAGCGGTCAAAGCTGCCTTGCAGGAGGCTCATCAGGCCGGTGTACCAGTAGCCGAAGACGAAGAGGATTAGAAACGGCGCGGTGAAGTAGTTCTGGTTGGTGAAGCAGTAGAGGATGGCTAAGAAGAAGTAGGCGCCGATGAGAAGCTCGATCCATGGGGCGAGGACGAGGCGCTTGCGGTACTTTTTGGCGGCTTTGGATTTTTCGCCTTTCTTCTGGACGCTGTACTTGGGCGTGCGGGCGAAGGCTGACTTGATGCCGAAGATGGCTTCCATGACGGCTTTGGTGTTGGTGACGGTGAGGCCGATTCCGAGGGCCATGAGGCCGGGCATGTGGAGGAAGCTCTTCCACCAGGTTTTGGGGAAGAGTTCGCGCTGGCTGACCAGGTAGAAGACGGCGATGGAGAGCGTGCTGGCGGTGAAGAGCGGCACGTCGATCAACAGCATCTGGAACCAGCCCTGGTAGAAGCGCACGATCATGCAGGGGATGAGCAGCGCGGTCATGACCACCATGAGCGGGTAGCTGAGGTTGGCCGTGAGGTGGTAGATAGATTCGACCTTGAGACGGCGCGGGATGTCGGTGCGCCAGATGCTGGGTATGAGCTTGATGCTGGTCTGGATGAGGCCTTTGGCCCAGCGCGCCTGCTGGGTTTTGAAGGCGGTCATCTCGATGGGCAGCTCGGCGGGGCACTCGACGTGGGGAAGGTATTTGAACTTCCAGCCGGCCATCTGCGAGCGGTAGCTGAGGTCGGTGTCTTCGGTGAGGGTGTCGTGCTGCCAGCCGCCGGCGTCGGTGATGGCCTGGCGACGCCACATGCCGGCGGTGCCGTTGAAGTTGAAGAATTCGCCGGAGCGGGCGCGGGCGCCGTGCTCTAAAACGAAGTGGCCGTCAAGGAGGATGGCTTCGATCTGCGTGAGCATGGAGTAGTCGCGGTTGAGATGCGTCCAGCGGGTTTGCACCATGCCAATTTCCGGCTCGGCGAAGTGGTGGATGACTTGCATCAGCCAATCCGCGGGCGGGACGAAGTCGGCGTCGAAGATGGCTACGAGATCGCCTTTGGCGATGCGCAGGCCTTCGTCTAATGCGCCGGCTTTGTAGCCGTGACGGTTGGTGCGGTGGATGTAGACGATGGGGTGGCCCATTGCCGCGTAGCGCTCGACAATTTGCGCGGCTACCTGTTGTGTTTCATCCGTCGAGTCGTCGAGAACCTGGATTTCGAGCTTCTCGCGCGGGTACTGCATGGCGCAGACGGCTTCAATGAGGCGGTCGATGACGAACTGCTCGTTGTACATGGGGAGCTGCACGGTGACGCGGGGCAGATCGTCGAAATGTTTGGGCGGGTTGGGCGAGTAGTTCTTGCGGAATTTGTAGTAGTTCCAGGTGAGCGTGTAGCGGTGGATGCCGTAGATGGCGAGGAGGATCATTACGGCGAAGTAAGGAATGAGAAGCGCGGCGTCGAACCAGTTCCAGTGATAGAGGCCTTTGAAGGTCTGGTCGGCGTACTGCATTTTTAAGTAGTGACGGAGCCCGTTCTGCGGCGCGAAGACAGCGAGCGCGAGGCGGCCGAGATGGCCGATGGCAGGATGCAGAGAGCTTCCGGGCGCGGCGAACAGGGTGGAATCCTCCAAGCAGTGGCTATGGGTGATTGTAAGCGAAGCGGACCCGTTTCAAAGCTCGCCCATGTGCAGCGCGGCGAGTAGAACAGTGGGCGGAATGACGCGCACTCCGCGAATGGAGGTGCCGAATAAAACGCCGAAATGCTTTTTATCGCCGGAGACCAGATACGCCGCTTCCGCCTGCACGGCACCGATAAGAACCGGGCGATCTTTTTCCGGTAAAACCGCCGCTTCTGGAAGCTCCATTTGCCCGCTCACCGTGACAATGCGAACGGAGCGCATGAGGCCGCGCAACCGCTCAATTTGATCGATGGCATGGAGGTTGCGGCGTACCTCATCCATGACATAGGGAGACGCCAGGAGCTGGATTCCGGCAAAACGCCACAAATGCGAGATTTCTGTGCCTTCGCGCCATGCGGCGGAGATCAATACATTAGCATCCAGAAAAAGTGAGATTGTGCGATGCGGTTCCCCGCTCATTCAGGCCACCGGAGATGGTCGATCGAATCCGGATCGATGCCCATGGCCTCCACATCTTTGCGAGCTTCCAGATAGCCTTCCCTGGTCATTACGTTGTTGAGGAAGAATTCGGCGAGGCGCTCGGGAGTGTAGATTTCGACTTCGGAGGCCTGTTTGGCTATGGGACTCATCACAATGGTGTTGTCGCGCTGCACCAACTGGATGGCGCTGCCCTCGTCAAGGTGGAGACTGCGACGGATTTTTGCAGGAATGACGACGGTTCCGCGCTTACCCATGACGATGGTTTTCATTTCAGAGTCTCCGATATTCAGAATATCAGAAATTCTGATTTTTTGTTTTGCGTGTCGGAAGGATTCTGCATGGGCTCTTCGGTTGTCGGCGGTTCTGGGGTTGGCGTAGTGTTTGAGGCTGGAAGGAGATTATGCGCTATGGCTGCTGTTACCAGTCTTCCTGTTGCTGCTGCGGGTGGGAGTTTTCTGCTGGAGGATCGCGCGCCGGAGGAGGTGTTTACTCCGGAGGATTTTTCGGAAGAGCACAGGCAGATTGCGGCTACGGCGGCGCAGTTTGCTCGGGAAGAGGTTGCGGTGGCGGCTGAGGCTGTGGAGGCTAAGCAAGCGGGCGCGATGCGCGGGCTGCTCCAAAAGGCCGGTGAGCTGGGGTTTCTGGCTAGCGATATTCCTGAAGAATTTGGCGGGCTGGGGATGGATAAGACCACCTCGGCGGTGATTGCGGATCATCTCTCGGTGCTGGGGAGCTTTTCTACGGCCTTTGGAGCGCATGTGGGGATTGGGACGCTGCCGCTGGTCTGGTATGGGAGTGAGGATCAGAAGAAAAAATATCTGCCGAAGCTCGCCTGCGCGGAGTGGGTGGCGGCGTATGCGCTGAGCGAGGCGACTTCCGGGTCCGATGCGATGAACATTCGCGCGCGGGCTACGCTGAGCGCGGATGGGAGCCACTACGTTCTCAACGGCGAGAAGATGTGGATCACCAACTGCGGGATTGCGGATTTATTTACTGTGTTTGCCAAGATCGATGGCGAGAAGTTTTCGGCGTTTCTGGTGGAGCGTACGTTTCCCGGCGTGGCGGTTGGGGCGGAAGAACACAAGCTCGGCATTCGCGGGTCTTCGACTTGTCCGCTGGTGCTGAATGATTGCAAGGTGCCGGCGGGGAATCTGCTGGGTGAGGCGGGCAAGGGGCATCACATTGCGTTCAACGTGCTCAACGTGGGGCGCTTTAAGCTGGGCGTGGCTTGCGTGGGCGGGGCGCGGTATGCGCTCCAGGAGATGGTTCGCTATGCGAAGGAGCGGACGGCGTTTGGGAAGCCGATTGCGGAGTTCGGGCTGATTCAGAGGAAGATTTCGACTGCGGCGGCGCGGCTTTATGCGGCAGAGTCGATGGCGTATCGCACGATTGGGATGATCGATGCGGCGTTGGCTCAACTGGACGGCCAGTCCAAAGAGTCAAAAGAAATTCAGAGGCGGATTGAGGAGTATGCGGTTGAGTGCTCGATTCTGAAGGTCTACTGCTCGGAGGTGACTGGGTATATTGCCGATGAGCTGGTGGGCACGATGGGCGGTTATGGGTATGTCGAGGATTATCCGGCGGAGCGGGTTTATCGCGATGCGCGCATTAATCGCATTTTTGAAGGGACGAACGAGATCAACCGGCTGATTGTGACGGGCTGGCTGATGAAGCGCGCGATGAAGAACGAGCTGCCGCTGCTGGGCGCGATTAAAAAACTGATGGATGAGGTGATGCAGCCGCCTTCGTTTGACGGCGCGGGCGATGCGGGCGCGGCACTGGCGCATGAGGCGGAGGTTCTTGCCGGCGTGCGCAAGATGACGCTCTTTGCGGCGGGCGTGGCTAGCCAGCGCTACATGACGGCGCTGCAGGATCAGCAGGAGATTATGGCTGATCTTGCTGACATGATTGCGCAGGTGTATGCGCTCGATTCGGCGCTGGTGCGGGCTCGGAAGATTTCGGGTGTGGGCAAGGCTTCTGCGGATGTGGCGGAGAAGATGACGGGGTTGATTGCGGAGGAATCACTTGCCGTTGCGGATGCCGCTGCGAAGCGCGTGCTGGCGGCTTCGGCGGAGGGCGATGAGCTGCGGACGCAGTTGGCGATTCTGCGGCGGCTGGCTAAGGCTGTGCCGGCGGATACTGTGGCGTTGAGCCGCGCTGTGGCTAAAGAGTGCTTGCGGCTGGAGCGGTATCCGGTGTAGGTGTTTTTGCTCTATTGCGCGGACCGCAAGGCTGCGATGGGATCGGCGGATGCGGCGCGCGTTGCGGGGAGCAGAGACGCGAAGACGGCAAGGAGCAGCATCAGCGCTATGCTGGCCAGATAAATCCACGGATCAACGGCAGTGACGCCGAAGAGAAACGATTGCACGAAGCGCGATATGGCCAGCGAACACACGATGCCGATGCCGCATCCGAAAAGTGCCAGCGTGGCGCCGGAACGGAGGATGAGCGCTGCAATGTTGCCGCGCTGTGCGCCGAGCGCCATGCGGATTGCGATCTCCTGCGTGCGCAGTGACACCACAAAGGACATGACGGCGTAAATGCCGGTGAAAGAGAGCGCGAGTGCGGCCAGAGCGAAGATGCCGATCAATTCCGTCATAAAGCGCCGCGGTGATTCTGTCTTTGAAAGAACGTCGCTCATGGACTGCACCTGATCGAGAGCGAGCAGGGGATCAACTGTGACGACGGCCTGGCGCAGAGTTTCGATCATCAGTTCCGGCGGCAGCGCGGAGCGCAGCACAAGAAAGCCGCCTGCGGGAACGGTGCGCGTGACGGAAGCGTCCGCTCCATACAGAACGGCGGGCTGCTGCGTGGGAACATACCATTGATCGTTGGCTTCCTGATCGCGCGCGCCGATTCGGGTATTGCCGACGACGCCAACGACGGTGGCCCACGGCAAGCCTTTCTTCGGATTGCCAACGTGCATTCGCTTGCCGATGGGATTTTGCCCAGGCCAGGAGTGCTGCGTCATGGACTGGCTCACGACGACGACAAGCGGAGAATCGGCCCGATCGCTCGGCGTGAAGGTGCGCCCGGAGAGCAGTGGAATGCCGAGAGCTTCAAAGTAGTTTCCGTCCACTGCGCCGAAGCCGGCGAACTTGAGCTTCCATCCTTCCGAGCGCTCACCCTCGATGGTGTAAGCGGCCATCGCAGAGGAGTTGGATGAAGGGAGTGTATCGCCGATTCCGGTTGCGATGATTCCGGGCTTGGTGGAGAGCCGTTCAAGGATGGTTCTGTTGAAGGCTTCGATGGACGCATTCGTGGGGTATTGCGTGGCGGGCAAATGATAACCGACGACCAGAACGTGTTCGGGACGGAAACCGGGATCGATGGCGAGCATCTTCCGGTAGCTGCGCAAGAATACTCCTGACACGGTGAGCAGAACGAGAGCGATAGCTATCTCGGCGACGGCAAGCGTGGAGCGTATGCGGGCATGACTGGCTGCGCCTGTTCCTGTGCTTACGCCGTTTTTGAGGTTGGTTATTAAATTTGTGCGCAGGGCTACGAATGCGGGCGCGAGACTGCAAAGAACTCCGGTGAGAAGCGCGAGGACCAATGCGAAACATGCAACGGTTCCATCGAGGGAGATCGATTCGGCGCGTGGAATCGAGTCCGGCCAGAGGCGCAGGGCGACGCGAATTGCGGCTGCGGAGAATGCGAGCCCGAGCAAGCCGCCTGCGAGGCTCAGGAGCATACCTTCGGCTATGGTTTCGCGCAGGATGGCGCTGGAACGCGCGCCGAGTGCGAGGCAGACGGCATGATTGCGCTGGCTGCGGATGGCGCGAACCAGCATGAGGATTGCGACGTTGACGCAGGCGATCAGCAACACGACGAAGACCGCGGCGGACAAGATGCGGAGGAGCGGTTTGATCTCGCCGGTGAGGACTTCGCTTAAGAATTGCACATCGCCGCGGATGTGGATTTTGGACATGCTGGCGGGATAGTTGCGCATGATCTGCTGCGAGACGCGGTTGGCGTCCTGCGCGGCCTGGGAGACGGTGACGCCGTCTTTGAGGCGCGCGACCATCTGGTATCCCCATACGCCGGCATTTGGTTCCGAGAGCTCATCGGCGGTGAGGCTCAACGGAACCCAGAGCTGCGCCTGATTGAGCCGGCCCACCTGGAGCGGGAACTCGAAGCTGCGCGGCATGACGCCGAGGATGGTGTATGTTTTGCGGTTGAGCTCGATGGAAGCACCAATGGCGCGCGGGTCACTGTGATAGCGATTCATCCACAAGGCGTAGCTGATGACTGCCACGGGAGCGCGGGCGGCTTCTTCCTGTTGCGTAAAGACGCGGCCCAGCATGGGCTGCACGCCAAGCGTTGGGAAGACGCTGTATGCGAGCCGCGCAGCCGGGATATTTACGGGGAATGAGTTGCCGGCGAGCTCAAAGCTGGTGCCCGTGTAACCGCCGACGGAAGAGAATGCGCTGGCGGCGGTGGAATAGGCTTCGATGTCGCGCGCGGTGATGCCGATGCCGGGGCTGTTGCCGACGTGCTCGCCGAGTTGGACCAGCCGGCCGGGGTCGTGGAATGGAAGCGGGCGCAGGAGGATGCCTTCGACAAGCGAAAAGACGGTGGAGGATGCGCCGACGCCGAAGGCCAGCATGTGGATGACGGTGATGGAGAACCAGCGCGCTTTTGCGAGCCGTCGAAGGGAATAACGAAGGTCGCGTGCCAGGGAGTTCATGGGGTCTCCTTGCCGTCGAGCTATGAATTGGAGTCTATAACGGTTTTTGCAGTGGGCTGGCGTTTTTTGCACGTCACCAGGGCACGCACGGAAACGTAATGACCAATTCGTGCGAGGGATGGATTCGTGCTGCACCATCCTTCGCGTGGTGTGGCTGCGCGAAGGATAGGCGCGCAGAGTGCGTGCGGCCCTAAAACTAAATGACGGCGGGATGGAAGTGCGCGGGTACTACGAGCGCCTGATGGCCGTTGGTGTAGTCCTTGGTGATGGCTGCGTAGACGCCGTCTATGCACGTGGTGTCGTTGAAGATTAGGCCTAGTTCACGATTCTTGGTGAGCGATGCGCTAGAGAAGTTCTCCGAGCCGAGGAAGAGTTTGGCTTGCGCCGTTCCGTAGTCGGCGAGGATGGCCTTGGCGTGGATGTAGTAGCCGGTCTTGGACGAGTACGTTGCGACTTTGGCGCCGTCGGCTTTGAGCGTTTGCAGGATGGCGGTGTAGCTGCCGGTGAGGTTCTCCTGCACGAGCGTTACGGCTACGCCGCGCTTGAGCGCGGACTCGATGGCGGATTCGAGGGTGGTGTCATCCATCTCTTCCTGCTCGATGTAGAGCGATTGGGTTGCGCCGTTGAGGATGCCGAGCAATGCGCTCTGCGAGTTTGTCGGGGACCAGACTAAGTTGTCGCCGGTGGGCGGCGTGATGGCGGCGTTGGTGAAGTCGGCGTTGAAGGTGGTTTCAATGGCGGCGATGTCGTTGGCGTCGGTGGTGATGACGGCGAAGTCGCGCGTGGTGGGGTAGTCCTCGGGCGTGAGATTGAGCGTCATAATGGCCGAGGTGGCCGAGTCTACGGTGATGGTTTTCTGGTGGGTGACGGCGTAGACGGGGTTGGCCCAGTGGACGGAGACGCCGCCCTGCGTGAGCGTGTTGTAGGCGGTGGTATTGGCTGTCTTCTCGTTGTTCTGGTCGAGGATGACACGGACTGTGATGCCGGAGGACGCGGCTTTGGTGAGGATCGAGGTGACTTGCGTGTCGGTCAGCTCGTACATGGTCATGTCGATGGTCCTGGTGGCCGACGAGAGCAGGTTGTAGATGGCGGTGAGTCCGTCGTCGGGCATGGTGACGAGCGTGTATGTGGCTGAGCCTGACGCGGAAGAGTGCGTGGTTTTTTTGTGCACGGGCGTTTTATGTGTGGATGCTTTCTTAGCGGTTGCTTTTTTTGTATGGGTGGATGCGCGTTTGGCTTGGGCGGTCATCTTTATCTCCCTTTTGGATGGCAGACGGGAAAGACGTGCAGGGGTTAGCCGCTGGATGGCGCTGCCGGTTTCTGTTGAGCCGGTCGGAGGGATTGTAGCGCGGCCGCGCGCGGGGCTTGCATGAAGGAGCTGTGAATTGTGGTGGCTTATCCCATGTCTCCAAAACCGGGAGACATGAGGCACCCGGTCGCATTTATTTTGCGCAGAACAAACGGCCCGCTTCTCATGTGAGATGCGGGCCGCTGGTGGTGTGGAGCGCAGATCAGCTCTGCTGCTGCTGATCCTGGTTGGCGTTTTGGTTGCCTTCTTCCTTCTTCTCGATGAAGTTCTCGATGGCTCCTGCGCCCTCGAAACCGGCGATGCCGGCGACGGCGTCGGTGATGATGCCGGCGTTGGGGTCCAGCTTCTTGACGCCCTCAACTGCGGCAAACGCTCCTGCTGCTTCTTCCAGAATGCCCATAGTCTTCTCCTTTTTCGTGTGCCCCGCGCGAAACGCAGTTCGTCTTCGGAGGGGAAATCGCCGACTTGCCTGCACGGAGCAGGGAAGAGGCATAGGAAGTTCGATGCGGAAAACGGGTGGGACGTTTTCCACAGGACTGGCCGTCCAGGCAACTGCGCCTTCGGCGCGGGAAAGCGTTAGGTTCTGGCTGAAGTGAAGGCAAGCGTGGAGATTATGGGATGGGCGTGGCCGTGGCTACTACCCGCATGGCTCCTTTGCTGTCGAGCGAGTCGGAGGTGAAGATGACAGTGGGTTTGTCGATGGGGATGAGAAGCGAGGCTTCCCATTGATTCTGGCGGATGATGGGTTCTTTGACATCCGCTATGACTGCCTGATCGCCCTCTGATTTGATGGCTGCTTTGATGTGGAGCGATAACTGCTGGCCCAGTTCATGCACATCATGGATGTCGAAGTTTGTGCCGACATCGACGTACTGAAATTGCACGTTGGCAGGTGTGCCGCTGCCGGTTGAAATAGAAGAACTCGTGGCGATGGGTATCTGGGAACCTGTGCGGATGGAATTGCAGCAATCCTTATCGTTGGTGCTGACTGTGGTTGAGTAGGAACGGCTGTTGGTGATTTTTCCGTCGGCGTCGAGTTCCTGCACGACGAGCTTCAGGCGATAAAAATGGGCAGGCTCGGTGGCCTTGTCGGAGGATTGCGATTGATTGTCCTGTGCGGATGCGGCAGGTGCGCAGGCCAGCGAGGCAAGCAGTACGCAGACAACGAAGATGGTTTTGCGCATAAGGTCTCCTTATTTTTCGGTTTCATCGAGAGGTTGAATCGGCTGAATGGTGATGGCGGCAATGTGCAGAGGCTTATCCTGCTGTTGCTGCGCCTGCTGCATGGCTTGAATCTCGGATGGGGGCGTGTTGGCTACGAAATGGGCCATGGCCTGCTCTTCCGGTGAGAGCGGGCGCGGTGTGGGGAAGATGTCCTGCTTGGGCAGCGGCGCGGGCTTGTGCGTGGTGCGGCGCGATGCGCGTGCGGCGGCTAGATGCGGTTGGGTGTGATGTTCGCGCGGCTGCGGGGCTGCGTTGTTCTGTGCGGACTGCGTTTGTGGTGCTGTGCTGCGTTGCGCTTGTTGTGTTGGTGATTGGTGCGTGGTTCGCGGCAAGAAGATGACGATCAGGATTGCGCACGCGGCTAGTGGCAGGGCGATGGGCCATATCAGCGCTTTGCGCAGCCAGCGTTTGCGCGTTGGCGTGGTGTTGGCGCGGGTTGAGGCCCGATGCGCTTCCAGTTGCGTGAGGATGCGGTCTTCGAGGCCGATGTTGGGCTCGGCGTAATTTGCCAGCGCGGAGTCGATGAGCTGGTCGAGATCGTCGTGGTTGTCAGGCATGGCGGACCTCGGGGCGGTTGGATTCTAGTGTGGCCAGCTTTTGCTTGAGCATCTGGCGGGCTCGCTGGAGGCGCGTGCGGACGGTGCCTTCGGGGATGTTGAGGATTTGCGCGATGTGGGGCGAGTTCAGCTCCTCGAAGGCGGAGAGCACGAGCGGCAGGCGCAGGTCTTCGGGCAGTGCGTCGATGAGAGCGTGGATGCGGCGTTGTTGGTCGGCGACGATGGTGGCGTATTCGGGGCCGGGAGTGGGTGAGGCTAGCTCGATTTCGGGGTCGATCGCAGCCGGCGGTGTTGCGCGGCGGCGGTCGATGGCTGCGCGCATGGCTACGCGCGCGATATAGGCGCGCTCGTTTTCCGCTTGCTGCCAGCCGCCATGTCGGTAGAGCTTCAAGAAGGTCTCCTGTACCGCGTCTTCGGCGTCGTGCGCGTTGAGCAGGACGGCGTAGGCCACGCGGTAGGCAACGTGCGATTGGCACGCGACGAGCGCCGTGAACCGTGCCTCTGCTTCCGTGGTCAATTCGTGGCCGCTCCCGTCGTGACTGGTCCCCGGTTTCTTTCGACTGGGTGAGTAGAACGCAATCGAAAGAGTTGCGCAATCGGCACTGCTTATTGGCTAGGACGGAACGGGGTGGGGGAGTGTTCGGATTTTTTTGCGGGAAGTGTTTTTCAGCGGGCTTTCAACTGATCGATGAAGGAGATTACGGATGGATCGGCCCAGTTGGCTGCGCCAACGTGCTTGGAGACGAGGGTGCCATCCTTTGCGTAGATAAATGTGGACGGGTACTGGTTGAGGCGCATCGATTGGGGGATATCGTCATCGCCCATGACGTAGAACGGTAGATCGAAGTGATTGCGTTTTGCGTAAGAGCGGACGGCTTGAGGCGTGTCCATGCGGGAGATGATGAGGAATTCTACCTGCGGGTCGTTGCGGTAGTGATTGTAGAGCTTCTGGACGGTGGGCATTTCCGCTATGCACTGGATGCACCATGTTCCCCATAGATCGAGGAAGGTGACTTTGCCGCGATTGGAGGCGAAGTGTAGTGGCGTTCCGTCGAGTGTGCGGTAGGGGAAGTCGTCTGGGGTTTCCGGGGATACGCTGAGGTGCGGAGCGGTCATTCTGGCGGCGATGCGGTGCTGAACGAGTTTGAAGCCGAGGAATGCTACGGCTGCGGCGAGAAGAAGGAGCGCGAGAAGGCTGAGGGCGATTCGCCGGAAGATTGTTTTCATTTTGCCTTTGCTTCCATGGTGAAGTCGCAGTAAGGATACTGCTTTTCTTGCGGACGGAGCTGGTCGATTGCTCCCGGTAGCTGCGAAATTTCGAAGGGATGGCGCGGCTGTGTTGCTATCCCACCCTTGCGACAAAAACAAAGACGTCGCAAGGATGGGGCACCTGTAGATGATCAAGAGGTTGTTCCATCTGAAAGATTCGTTGAGGCAGTTTTTCAGTCTGAAGGGCGGTGCAAAAGGCGGAGCATAAATCTGCTCCTTGGAAATACTTACGAGCGATTTCCACTTTCGCACCGCCCCTGCTACTGCTGGCAAATTTCTTTCAGAAAAATGGAACAACGTGTTGAAAGATCACAGGCACCCTCGGTGTTACTGGTGCGGACGAAGAGCAAAAACAGGTCCTTCGCTCCGCCTGAAAGGCGGCTACGATCAGGATGACAAATATAACGTAAATAAATATAAATAAACGATATAATTTCTTGATATTCTCTGTACAAGTCCTGCACAGTTACGAGGATTCAAGCACTTATGGAAAAATCCTACACGGAATCTGCACAGAACGAGTCAAACGATGGAGGCCAATTATGGCATTCGTCACCGAAAAAGAGGAACTGAAGCCGGGCCTCATCATCTTCCGGCGCGGCGACGTGGATCATCGCATGTGGTACTGCCGCATGAAAATGCCGAAGGCCGACCGCTACAAGACGGTTTCGCTCAAAACCTCCGATAAAGAAGCGGCGCGGGAACGCGCCTTCGATCAAGACGCAGATGTGCGGTTCCGCATCAAGCATGATGTTCCCGTATTCAACCGCCCCTTCCGCGAAGTAGGCAGAGAGTACCTGCTGACCCAGGAAGCACGAGCGCAGCGAGGGGAGATCAGCAAGGCGCGGCCCAAGAAGATTCGCGCCATCATTGAAGGCACGTTAGACAAATATGTAGGCTCCACTCAGGTTCACCTTATCGGGGATGAGCTTTGGGGCGGCTATCCTGCATGGCGGCGGGTGAACGGCGCGGGCCGCAACAAGCGCAATGGCGTTCGGGAGGTCAGCGATGAGATGGCCCAAGCCTTCGCGGACAACGAAGCCGAGCGCCGCACGAAGGTTCAAAACACGCTTGGCATCCGGGTTTTGAAACCGATTAAAGTCAAACCTTCCGAGGAGCGGACGGTTCCTTTTATCAGTGATTCGACCAACTGTTCCAGATAGTCGCCATAGCCCACGCCGTCGTCGCGGAGCGTGTTGCAAAAGGCCCAGACCTTGGAAACGATGGATTCGGTCATCATCATGCGGATTGCTTCTTTCCGTTTTTACTCATCTTGCGGTGGTCGTTCTTCGCGGGCGCGCTGTCACGTTCTGCGCGGATGCGCGCAAGCAACACGGACGCGGGTTCATCCTTCGCGTCCTGCTTCAAAAGCTGGCCGGAGAATGCTTGCTTGAGAATGGAATGGCGAAGCGCGTTAGACTTTGCAAGCTGAATCTCAATATCAGCCTCGAACACACTTGCATGAGAGTTCAACGTGTCAAGCCGGATACCGGAGAGCGCCGCCTGTATGTGCTCGATGAATCCTCGCTTGCGTCCACTAAACAGATGCACGAGTTTGTGAACCGCCTGTATCCCAACGACCGCGTGTTGTTGGTAGGAGACCGAAGGCAGCATGAAGCAGTCGAGGCCGGGCGTCCCTTCGCGCAGCTTCAGGATGCGGGTATGAAGACGGTGAAATTAGATGAGATCGTCCGCCAGAAAAACCCGGAGCTGAAACAGGTGGTCGAGCAGCTTGCGCGGGGAGAGGTGCGCGAGGCCGTGCAAGGTTTGGAGAGGCAGGGCCGCGTCCAT
>JASHPD010000338.1 GCA_030038315.1 Acidobacteriaceae bacterium | reverse complement strand
ATGAGGAAGGTGTTGCGCTGGGCCACGGGAATGATGTCGTCACGCTGGGGCAGCTTCAGGCCGAATGAGCCGTAGCGCGCGACGACTTTGTGGTCGGGGTCGGCGAGCAGGTGAAAGGTGAGGCTGTCCTTGGTGCAGAACTGCTTGTGGCTATCGACGGTGTCCACGCTGACGCCTAGGATGACGGCGTTCTCGGCATCGTACTTCGAGAGATCGCGCTGGAAGTTGTGCGCCTCGATGGTGCAGCCGGTGGTCATGTCCTTGGGATAGAAGTAGAGCACGACCCACTTGCCGCGAAAGCTCTTGAGCGAGATGGGCTCGCCGGTTTGCGAAGGCAGCGTGAAGTTGGGTGCAGTCTGGCCTGTGGTTGGCATGGGTTCGTCGGCCGCATGAGCGGTCACGACCGCGCCGGAAAAGATGAGCGACGCGGCAAGAGTGAAGAGCGAGAGCTTTTTCATTGCGACTTGCATCCTAGACCTCCTGAGATTGAGAGGACGAATGAGTGAGTTGAAGCGAACTAGAACTTGCGTGGGCTATCCGGACACCAGTATCAGCGCGGAACGGCCACTATGGCAATGCCTGCGGCGTTGGCAATTGTCAGAAGATTGTCACGGTCAAAGAGAAGCGTGCGCTCGGCTTCGACGGAAAGGCAGGTCGCGCCGGCGCGGATCATGGTTTCTATCGTGCGGATGCCGATGACGGGGACATCGAAGCGCATGTCCTGTTTCGGCTTGGCGACTTTGACGACGGTGAGCTTGCGCGCGAGTGTCGATGCGGGTGCGCCGGATTCTTCGTCCATCGAAGTCATGATTTCTCCGGCGCGTTCGATGGCTGCGTCAGTGCCTTCCATAGCTTCGACGGCTACGCAGGCCTGCGCGGCGACTACGACGGTCTGGCCGATGTCGAAGCCGGCGACGGCGCGCGCTACGCCGAGGCCATAGTCGATATTTTTGCGCTCGTCTTCATTGGGCTCGCGCGTGGTGAGTGTGCCTTCCTGTGCGAGCAGCGGCTCTAAAAATGAGGTTGAGCTGATGAGCTCGATGCCTTCGTCGCCGAGGACTTTGGCAACTGCGCCGAGGAGCATGTCGGTCGAGCGCGTGCGCAGGTTCAAGAGCAGCTTGGCGAGGCGCCAGTCGGGACGGATGCTTGAAAAAATCTGCTTGTGCTTGACCTGGCCGGCCATGACGGCGCGCGTTACGCCTTCCTTGTGGAAGGTGTCGATGAGCCGCGACAACTCGCCGAGGCAGAGCCAGTGGACGGTGATCTTTTCATCGCTTGCCGCGCGATGGTCGATCTCGGGATCGGTTTCTTCGCGGATGGCGGCTACGGTGACGGAGAATCCCTGGGCGCGCGCGGCGTCGAGGAGCAGGAAGGGGAAGCGGCCGTTGCCGGCGATGAGGCCGAGCTTCATGGCTACTTGATGACCCCGCGCTGGCTGCGCTCGATGAATTCGGCCAGGAGCGCGGCATCGTCGGTTTTCATCTCGCGGATTTTTTCTACGGCTTGCGAGGTGTTGAGCTTCGATGCGAGCAGCAGGCGGAAGGCTTTTTGCAGTGCGGCTAAGCGCTCGGGCGAGAAGCCGCGGCGTGCGAGGCCGACCTTGTTGATGCCGAAGGCCTTGTTCTCGCGGTGCGATGAGGTGAGCGAAAACGGCAGCACGTCCTGCGTGACGATGGTGCCTCCGCCAACGAATGCGTATTGGCCGATGGTGCAGAACTGGTGCACGGGGCTGAAGGCGCCGATGCTCGAATAGTCTTCGACGGTGACGTGGCCGGCGAGCGTGGCGGCGTTGGCGAGGATGCAGTGGCTGCCCACCTGGCTGTCGTGGCCGATGTGGACGTAGGCCATGAGCAGGTTATGTGAGCCGACGCGCGTTGTGCCGCCGCCTTTGACGGTTCCGCGGCTGATGGTGACGGACTCGCGGATGGTGTTGTTGTCACCGAGGATGGTTTCAGTCGGCTCGCCGGCGTATTTCAGATCCTGCGGGGCGACGCCGATCGACGTGAAGGGGTAGATGGCGTTCTTTGCGCCGATGCGCGTGCGGCCGTCGAGGACTACGTGCGAGATGAGGTTGCAGTCTTCGCCTAATACGACTTCGGGGCCGATGGTGCAGAAGGGGCCGATGGTGCAGGAGGCGGGAATGACCGCACTAGATGCGATAACGGCACTTGGCGCTACGATCGCGCTGGGGTGAATGCTCATTCGGCCTGTCCTGTTGCGGCGGGGACGGGTTCGGCTGAATGCTCTGCGGCTGGCCTGGCCTCGCGCACGCGGGGAACGACCTGGCAGGTGAGCGTGGCTTCACAGGCGAGCTTGCCGTCGACGTAGGCGCGGCCTTCGATTTTTCCGGCGCGGCTGCGGAAGGCGAGCACATCGACTTCGATGCGGAGCTGGTCGCCGGGGGTGACGGGGCGGCGGAATTTGGCGCGCTCGATGCCGGTGAAGACGACGAGCTTTTTGTCGCGGTCGGGGGTCTCGCTCATGATGATGATGCCGCCGGCCTGGGCCATCGCCTCGACGACGAGAACGCCGGGCATGATGGGATAGCCGGGGAAATGGCCCTGGAAGAACGGCTCGTTGATGGTGACGTTCTTGATGGCCACGAGGCGCCTGGACGGCTCGAATTCGACGACGCGGTCGATGAGCAGAAAAGGATAACGATGGGGGAGAAAACCCAGGATTTCCTGGATGTCGAAGGTCATTCTCGTACTCCGGAATACACGCGAAATAAAGGGAAGCGCCCGTGAGGATTATAAATGCGCGGGGTTGGCGGGGGTCCCGGTTCGCAGGGCCCAAAGCGCTTCACTTAGGATGACACGGCATTTGGAGGAACGCTGATTTTCTGCTTAGCGCTCAGGAGGACAGTGCGACGAGGGCAGGATGACGAGCGATGGGTGGGGCGTTTGGATGGGTGTTGGGCGGGGAAAAGCGAAGGGGCGGCTCATGGCCGCCCCTTCGGGTTGGGACTTCCGACCGGTAGATCAGAAGTAGTATTTGCCGGCAAACTGCATCCAGCGGAATCCTTCCTTGGCGGCCGGAATGCCGGTGGTGCTTGTGTTCGAG
>JASHPD010000337.1 GCA_030038315.1 Acidobacteriaceae bacterium | reverse complement strand
AGCTATCGCAATGCCGCGCAAAGGCCGGGCCGCGCGTCTTATCGTTGATCAGCAGGTTCACGCTCCTGCGGTAAAACGGCTCGCGGAAGGCGTTCGAGTGCAGCGACTGGCGCCACTGCGTGTAGGCCTCCTGGTGGCAGGTGCCGCAGTATTCCGCGGTGGGGAAGATTCCCGGCTGAATAAAGCCCTGGCCCGCCACGCGAATGTTGCCCGGAGTGAATGGATTTTTGGGTCCGTAGTGGAAGTCGTAGGCCAGCGTGATCCTTGCGTTATACGCTTTGCGGTCCGCTTCAAACTGCGCCCACGCATGAGCGGCAAATTGATCGAGCGCGGCGGTCTGCGCCGGCGTATCGACGACCGGCGGCGCACCCTGGGGGCGCGGCGTATAAGCCGGCGGCGCACCCAGCGCGCTGGCATTCACGTCCGCCGGATTCGCGCTCTGCTTCTGCGTCTGCGCGGGCAGGAGCGACACACTGGCCAGTGCCGCACCCAGCAGGATTCTTTGCGCTGTCCTCGAAATTTTCATGCTGTCCTTCCGCGAGCCTCTTTTCGTGTCCGGCTCGCTTTTATCGATTCGCACGGCAAAGGCGAGCGCCGCTTACTTCGCAGCGCTGGCCATCGTTTTATTCGCGGCCATCTCCGCGGCAATTTTGTCGTAGACGCTGGGGACAATTCCCTTGCCTTCTTCAATCGCGTAGTAGCGATCGACGCCGGGCAATTCAACGGTTTCCTTCTGGCCGTCCGACCATTGAATCTCGACCTTATCGACCTTCGTCGCCGTACCCAGGCCGAAGTGCAGCCGCATATCGCTGTTCGATTCGAAGCTGCCGCCGCTCATCACGTCGTCGCGCTGCCGGATTCCGTTTGCCGTGAGGAAAACCTTGGTGCCGATCGCATCGCGCGGCGACTTCGGCCCGCCGATCATCAGCAAACCTACCCAGTGGTTGTGATCTGGATTCACATTTTTGAGCAGCACCGGCGTATGGTCGATGCAGTTGATCACCACGTCGATCTTGCCGTTGTTGAAGAGATCGCCGAAGGCTGCGCCACGCGCGGGAAGCACGTCAGCCAGGCCTGTGCCTTCCACCGGCGGCATCAGCACAAACTTTTTGCCGTGCTCCTCGTTGTGGAAGAGCAGCGGACGCTCCGACCACGAGGTGCCCCAGTTATGCTGGTCCACCTGCGGATAGACGTGGCCGCTGACAAACATCAGGTCTTTCCAACCATCGTTGTCGTAGTCGAAGAAGGCATCGCCCCAGCTCAGGAAGGGATAGGTCTCCTCGGCGATGCCCATCTGCGGCGTAATATCGACAAAATTTCCATCCCCGTCGTTTCGGTAGAGCGTTTTGTAATCGTCGGAAAATGTCGTTGTGTACAGGTCTAATCGCCCGTTATTGGTGTAATCGCCGACAGCTATCCCCATTCCCGCGGTTTCTCGCGCGTCCTGGTTCAAGGCAAAGCCGGAAAAGAAGCTCGCATCCTCAAAGGTGCCGTCGCCCTTGTTGATGTAGAGATAGTTCGGCGAGCTGTCGTCTGTGACCAGCAAATCCACCTTGCCGTCGTTGTTGATATCCACAAAAGTTGACGAGAAACCGTAGTAGCGGCGCTTGTCGCTCACGCCGGCCTTTTCGCTCACGTCCGTAAAGGTGCCGTCGCCGTTGTTGTGGAAGAGATGATCGGGCTCGCCGGGCAGGCCGCGCGGGCCGCACATCGTAGTGGCTCCGCGGAAGGAGCAGTTGGCAAAGCCGACCGCGGCCGAGCCGGCGAGCGGCAGGTGGTTCATGTCCCAGTGAATGTAACCGGGCACAAAGATATCCAGCCGTCCGTCGCCGTCATAGTCGCCAAAGCTCGGCCCCGTGGACCAATTCCCCAACTGCACGCCGGCCTTCGCCGCCACATCGGTAAAGGTGCCGTCGTGGTTGTTGTGGTAGAGCCGGTTCTTGCCGTAGTTGGCCACGTACAGGTCCGGCCAGCCGTCGTTGTCGTAGTCACCCACGGCTACACCGAAGCCCCAGCGGTCATTGGTCACGCCGGCCTGCTCGGCCACGTTGGTAAAGGTGCCGTCGTGGTTGTTGTGGAAGAGCGCAGCCTTCGGTGGAGCCTCTTTGCCGTCCAGCGCGGCGCGCGTGGAACCGTTCACCAGGTAAATGTCCATCCAGCCGTCGCGGTCATAGTCCAGCAGGGCCACACCGGAGCCGATGGTCTCAATAATGTAGGGCTTCTGCGGCGTACCCATCTTGTGTTTCCAGGTCGTCAGACCGGATTCCTTGGAAACATCCTGGAAGATGACCGGCCCGCTCTTCACAAAGCCGCCTGCCGTAATCGGCCGTTTCTCCGAGTCCAGCACCGGCGCAAAGACGCCGGCCGTTGCCGATCCGCCCTCCTGCGTAGCCGGCGCGTCCTTGGCGCCGTAGACCGGAGGCTGCGCCGGCTGCTGGTCTTCAGGAGTCTGAGGAGCCTGCTGAGCAGCCGCACGCCACCCTGCTCCGGCCATTACCAGCAATCCCATAGCAATCCACGCGCGCAGCCGCACGCACACACTTTTCTGACTCATCGGTTCGACCTCACTTGAATCTTGCTTATCGCCCACCGATTCTGCTCGCCGCACAAGACGACTGTCTCCGGCACTTCGGTGGAAACTGTTCTCCACCTTTCGGTGGATGACTTTGCGGGTACGGCCTGTTACGGCCGCACTTTCAGCCCTCGAACGAAAGCTGCGCGGAAGACCACGGCGAGGCAGGCTTCGCCTCGGAGGCCAGATCGTAGATCAGCCGTTCCAGGACCAGGCGCTTGTCCGGCGGCGAGGAGCGCAACTCGAGGTCGGCACGCGCAATCAGCCGCAGCGCCCGCATCAGATCGCGGCGCGACTTATAACGCCGCGCCTGCCGGATCAGGTCATCGGCGGCAAAGGGCGGAATGCGGAACCCCTGCCAAAGCGCCTGCCAGATGGCACGCTGGTCGCGGACGTTTTTTTCGAGCACCACCAGCATCTGGCGGAAGGTTCGCGCCAGCATATAGAGATGGCCGATGGCCGCGTCTTCACCCGCATCGGATGAGTTCAGCAATCCGTGCAGCAGGGCCAGCGCACGCGCCGGCTGCCGCGCGCTGATGGCGTCGGTGAGCTCGTAGAGCGAGCGCTGCTTTGCGCCGAGCACCATTGTTTCCACGTCGCCGAGCGTGATGCGGCCGCGGCCCCCATTCCCGCTTCCGGTGTAGAGCAGCAGCTTTTCAAGCTCGGAGGCGATGAGCATCATGTCCGCGCCGAGCGCGTCCACCAGCTCGCGCGCGGCTTCGGGGTCGAGCTTTGTCTCGGCTTCCTGCGCTGTGGCTACGGTCCAGCGCATGGCATCTTCTTCGGTGACGCGCGCCAGCTCCACCATGCCGCAGTGCTCTCCGAGGGTTTCCGCCAGGCGCTCGTAGCGGTTCTTGTCGTCCATCTCCATGCGGCGCGTATCGGCGGGGATGCGGATGAAATCGGCGACAAAGATCAGCAGCGCCTGCGGATTGGGCGAGCGGAAGTAGCGGTCGAGCGCGGCGAATTCATCCTTCTTGGCTCCGCGCGTATAAAGCTGCCGCACGTTGCGAATAAAAAGCACCTGGAACGGCGCCATCAGCGAAGGCGTCTGCGCGCGGTCCAGCGCTTCAAAGATGGAAGTGGAAGCAAGATCGATATCGGAGAGGCAGAAATCCCTCAGATCGGCCGGAACAAAGGCGCGCAACACGGCAGCGCGGCATTTTTCCTGCAGGAAAGTCTCGTCACCCGCGAGCACGTAGCCCGGCTTGAGTGGGCTCTCCTGCTTTGCGGCGGCTTCAATTTCGGAGACAAAACGGGCGACGGCGGTAAATCCCGCGCCCCACCGGGAAGCGCTCAACGGACTAGACTCCGGATTCGGTCAGGAGTTGTGCTCACGCTCAACATCGCTTTCCAGCATAGCAGCGATGCAGGTGGATTTGGGCGTGAAATTCGCTATGCCGCTACGTCCAGACGGCGGATGCGCGGGCGTTTCTTCTGCTTTGCCTGCCAGATGTCATACGAGGCCTGCATGTCGTACCAGAAAGACGGATGCGTTCCCAGCGCATCGCCCAGCCGGAGCGACATTTCCGCGCTGATCCCTGCCGAGCCGTTCAGAATCCGGGAAAGCGTAACGCGCGAAATATGCAGGTGCCGAGCCATGCCGGTCACATCCATATCGCCCATATATTCCCGCAGCACCGCACCGGGATGCGGAGGATTGTGCATTTCGCTTATGGCAGCCATCGTTACCTCCCGCAATGGGATATTTATAGTTCTTGCCGTTTATCTATAACCCTGTTCCCTGTTCCCTGTTCCCTGTTTTACTCATACGCCAGCGCGTCGATCGGGTCTTTGCGCGCGGCCATCCACGCCGGGTAAAGCGCTCCGCACACCGCGCCTACCAGCGCAATCACCGCGCCCTTGGCCACCAATGCGGAATTCATATCGAGATAGAGAGTGGGAAATCGCCTCGCCAGCAGTTCCTTCAGGGCAAAGGACAGGCCAACGCCGACGGCTACGCCGATCACGGCCAGCACCGAGGTTTCCCGCAGCACCACGCCTACAATCGTCCATCGCGAAGCGCCCATCGATTTGAGAATGCCGATCTCCCGCGTCCGCTCGAGCACCGCGGTGTACATCGCCTGGAAGATCACCAGGAATCCGACAATCACCGCGATCCCGATCACCACATTCATGGCGATATTCAGCGCCGGAATTCTGTCCGGGGTCATCAGCGACATCCATTCCTCCATCGACATCACCTGGTAATTCTCCAGGCCGCGCGTCGCATGAATCTCCTGCGTAATCAGGTTGTCGTTTGCCGGGTTGTCCGCCTTGAGATAGAAGGCCGAAGCCTTGCCGTCCGAGCCGGTCAGCGCGCCCAGCGTGGCAATCGAGATCAGCTTGCGGCCGCCCTTGCCGTGGCGGAAGATGCCCACGATATGGAACGGATGCTTGAGGATCATGATCGTTTCGCCCACATGATGCCCGCCGCCGCTCGACGCATAGACATCGTCCACCATCACGTCGTACGGCTGCTGGATCGGCCCGCCGGCCACAAAGCTGAAGGGGCTGAGCCGGCTGTAGCTCGCGTAGTCAATGCCCCAGAGCACTTCAAGGCCGTCGCTCATGGAAAGATTGGTGATGACCGGCGAAGCCACGGCAACGTGCGGCAATTTTTCAAGGAATGGAGCCAGCTTTACCGTAATCGGCGCGCCGCTGACACCATTTAAAAACGTGGCGTTGCTGGGGCGGACGATCAGGTCGGCGCCAATGCCGTTGTTCAGCCGCTTCTGCCCGGTGAGCTGGCCGAGCATGATGGCGATGATGGTCAGCATCATGATGACTTCAATGGCGACGGCCAGCACGCTGATGATGGAGCGCACCGGGCGTTGGAACAGGTTGGCGAAGATGAGCTTGTTCATGGGCCTCGGGCGGAGCCGGAAATACGTGGCGCTCCATTCATCAGCCTATCAGTTGCGAGGGCGCTGCCGGTTTGCCGTAAAGTGCTGGTATGAGAACCGTCCTGCTGCTGATCTGCTCCAACATCTTTATGACCGTCGCGTGGTATGGGCATTTGAAGTTCAAACACCAGCCGCTCCTTCTGGTCATTGTGCTTAGCTGGCTCATCGCCTTTTTCGAGTACTGCTTCCAGGTGCCGGCGAACCGCTTCGGGTACGGCGAGTTTTCCGTTTTCCAGCTCAAGATCATCCAGGAAGTGATTACGCTGAGCGTCTTTACCGTTTTCGCGTGGCTCTACTTTGGCGAGGAGATCAAATGGAACCACGGCGCGGCGTTTGTATGCCTGATTGGCGCGGTGGGCTTTGCTTTCTGGGGAAAACTTTAGGAGATTCCGGTTCGGTCCGGGTTGGGAGCGGGCGGGATGGAAGAAAGTTTTGCACCGGAAAGAAAAAATTCTCCCATTCCCGAAACGCCGCAAAACCTGTAGCATCACTGAGGTAGGCAGTCGAATCTGGAGAGCAGAGAGGGTTTCCCCTTGATTAAGCAGGACATCGTACATCACGTTATCGAGCGCACCGGCCTGCCGCGGACCAAGGCCGAGGCAGCCGTGGATACGGTCTTTGAAGGGCTCAAGCAGGCTCTCGCGGACGGCGACCGCATCGAGCTGCGCGGCTTCGGCGTCTTCAGCGTGCGCGCGCGCAAGACGGGCATCGGCCGCAACCCCCGCACCGGCGCGGAAGTCACCATCGCGCCCGGCAAGGCCGTCCGCTTCAAGCCCGGCAAGGAGCTTCACGCGCTGAAGAGCTAAGGCGGGAAACAGGCCGGACGCGGCAAGGAGAAGATTGCCGGGAAAGTCCCCGGAGCGGCAGCCGTGGCTTGTTCCGAAGCCCGTTTGCTTCGATTCGCGGCGTGCTGCGCCCCCTGAGGGCCTGCGGAAAAATGCACTGAGAATGGTGCAAATGGCGGACGTTACTAAAGTCCAATGCGATGCTCAGCGCGATCCATTACCCCATGCAAAAAAAAGTGGGGCTTAGGAAGCAAAGGTCGTCAGAGCGGTTCCTTTCGGAGCAAGGATAGCAGGACTTTGTAGAGGTCCTGGTGCCTGTGATTGAAGCGAAATTCTGTTTCCTTCAAATGGAGCGGGAAGGTGTTCCGGTTGACGCCATGAAATTTGCTCAGCCGATGCTTGGCGTATCCCCAAAAGCTCTCGATGCCATTGAT
>JASHPD010000336.1 GCA_030038315.1 Acidobacteriaceae bacterium | reverse complement strand
CATCTGGTGAATCATCCGCGTAATCACCGGCACCAGCGCATACGGATCGCGATAAGCATCTGGGTTCGCGCGCACAAAAAGCCGTCCCAGCCAACCCGCGTCCTGATCCGTCGGCTCGTAGATCGTCCTCTCCGGCTCCGGCACAATGTTCTCGTCGTCAAAGTCCGGCACAACCGCGATAATCCGCCGCGGCGCCGGGCTGATGCCGATAAATTTAATCACCGGATCGGTCCAGCTCAGCGTGCGATTCACCGCATCCTGCCCCGGATAAAGCTCGTCGGCAAGGCTCTTCGAAATCATGACGACCGGCTCCGATCCCTCCTTATCGCCGTCATTGAAATCGCGCCCTTCCAGAATCGGCACGCCCATCGTGGCAAAGAATCCCGGCGAAACCGGCCGGAACTTCGCGCGGAAATCCTGCCCATCCGCGCGCCGCGCGCCCTTGGCCGCAAAGCTCAGCGCAATGCTCAGTTGCTGGTCATCGCGCCACGGCACGCCGAAGCCTTCGGCCACGTGCTCCACGCCGGGAATCGCGCCCACCCTGCGCACCAGCTCCTGATAAAACTCCTGCACCTGCTCCGGCGTCTTGCCGTACGACATCACCGGCAGGTTGATCGCCAGCACATTCGAGGAGTCAAACGGCGGCCGGATCTGCTCGAGCAGAAAGAGCGTCTTCATCAGCACCACCGCGCCGGCCAGCAGCAGAAACGAAGCCGCAATCTGCGTAACCGCAAAGACGCGCAACCTCCGCCTGCTTCCGCCAGCCACGCGCGTGCCGCGCCCGGCAAGTCCACCCTGCGCAGCTTCGGGCGAAGGCAGCCGCGGAACAAAGGCCAGAAAGACCGCCGCAGCCAAAGCCAGCAAAATCCCGAACCAGACGAGACTGAAATCCAGCTTCAGATCATTCGCCCGCACCGAGAAGCGCGCCGCGTACCGTCCCAGCACTTCCACCATCGGAATCGCCAGCAGCACGGCGGCAATCCCGCCCGTCCCGCACAGGACCAGACTTTCGGCCAGCAGCGTCCTGCGCAGCGCCCGCGTGCTTGCGCCCAGCGCCGCCCGCACCGCCAGCTCGCTCTCGCGCCGGACTGTCCGCGCAAGTACAAGGTTCGCCACATTCGAGCTGGCAATGACAAACAGCAGCGCCGAAGCCGCGAAAAGAATCCACAAAATCCCTTCGGCGCGCGCATTGATCTGGTCGTGCATCCGCGTGACGGAAACTTGAAAATGGTCCTCCGGCCGGTAAACCTCCGGATGCGCCTCTTTCATCGCCGCATAAACCGTGTTCAGCTCCGCCCGCGCCTGGTCGAGCGTCGCGCCCGGAGCCAGCCGGGCAAAGACTTCCGTCATCCGGTGCTCGCGCCCCGTCACCATCGTCGCGGAAAGATGATGCGGGCTCGTCACCACATTGGCGATAATCTCCGTCGCCACCGGATACGGCACCGAAGGCTCGAGCACGCCGACCACCGTCGCCGACCGCGCCCCGCTGTAGCTTTCGAGCCTCACCCGCTTGCCAATCACATGCGGGTCCGAGTGCAGCGAGCTGCGCCAGAAGGAATACGTCAGCACAATCGCCCCCGCCGCATTGCGCCCGTCGTCGGCCGGCGTCAGCAGCCGTCCCAGCACCGGCTGCAAGCCCATCACGTGGAAGTAATTCCCATCCACCACGCCGGCAGGAACCGTGCGCGGCGTCCCCAGCCCGACAATCGTGAAATCTAGCTCGGAAAACGTTCCAATCTCGCTGATCGTCTTCAGCCCCGTGCTCATATCCTGAATTTCGGGAATCGAAAACGTGGCATTCTCCAGGCCAATCCCCGGCGCGCTCTGCCGGATGTAAAGCAGCCGGCTCTCCTGCCGGTTGGCCAGCGGCTTGAGCAGCACCGCGCGCACCACGCTGAAGATGGCAGCGTTGGCGCCAATGCCCAGCGCCAGCGTCAGCGCAACCGTGATCCAGAGAACAGGAGAGCGGCTGAGCGAGCGGACCGCAAACCGCAAATCGCGCAGGAAAGACATGGAGGCGGCCTCCGAGGAAGATTTCCTTGACAGATTATGTTGATATCAACGAGTCTATCCGCGTGTCAAGTTATAAAGTCAAACCATAAAATGGTTGTGGCGATGAAGAACTTCTCAGGGACAAAACCAAAAGCAACACGAGCCGCAAAATCAGCTCCCCCAGCCAATCCCGTCCCTTTTGCAACCACGCTCCTGGTGCGCGACTGCTGCCTCTGCCTGCACGTCCAGCGCGCCGCCCGCGCGCTCGCCCGCCGCTTTGATGAAGCGCTTCGCCCCTTCGGCCTCACCAACGGCCAGTTCTCTCTTTTAATGAGCCTTAACCGTCCCGAGCCGCCGTCGATGGCCCCGGTCGCGGCCTTGCTCGCCATGGACCGCACCACGCTCACCGCGGCGCTCAAGCCGCTCGAGCGCCGCGGCCTGATCAAAATCTCCCCCGACCCCGAAGACCGCCGCAGCCGCATCCTCGCGCTCACCGCAAAGGGAAAGAAAGCTCTTGCCGCCGCCGTCCCCGCCTGGCAAAGCACCCACGCGGCCATCGAGCAGCTTATCCCTGACAGCGATCCCGAAACCCTCCGCAAAAATCTCCGCGCGCTCTCGTAAGTGCGGCTTCCAGCCTCTAGCTTTTAGCTTTTAGCTGTTAGCTGTTAGCTGTTCCGTGCTGTCCGCGGCTTTCCTGAATCAGCCTGAATGCAGATTTGAAAGCAGGTTTTTGGAGACGCACTCCCGCCCGCTCTCTCCCCATCAGGCTAAGAGCTAACAGCTAAACGACTACCGGCTGAAAGCCGGTAGGTTTGATTGCGACTGGAAGTCGCCGGTTTGCGGCTGAAGCCGCCTGAAGGGGTTCCGGCTCAGAGCCGGCTCAAGGCTCGCTGGGCGCTGTAATCTTGAAGTTCTCGCCTGGGTCGTCCCATTTTTGATTCTCGATGTATCGGCGAATTGTGTCCTCGTCCACCGCGCCCACACTCGCACAGAAATACCCTCGCGCCCAAAGATGCTGGCCCCAGTACCGTTTCTTCAACTGGGGAAATTCCTCTTGCAACATACGGCTCGAACGGCCCTTCATATACTGCACCAGCTTCGCCGGGGCCAACTGCGGAGGCACACTCACCAGCATGTGCACATGGTCGGGGCTCACCGCGCCCTGTACGATCACCACATCCCGGCTCTGGCAGATCTGCCGCAGTATATCCCGCGCTCGTTCCGCTATCTCCCCGCGCAACACCTTGTACCGGTACTTCGTCACCCAGATCACGTGATACTTTACATCCCACACCGCGTGAGAATTTTGCCTATACTCCACCATCCCCGCATTATCTAGCACGGAGGCTGAAAGCTGTCCGCCTAAAGGCGGAGGGCTTAGACCCGGTGGCGGAAGCTAAAAGCTGCATTTATTCCCTGCTGTAAATCTCAAACGGAGCCCAGTAGAACGGCAGCCGGTAGCGCCCCTTCGAGTGCAGCAATCCGAGCTTGGCCTCGCGCAGCGCCTCGGCCGGCGGCTTCCCCGCCTCAATCCCGGCATAGAGCGAGTCCATCAGCCGCGGCGTGGACTCATCGCTCACCTCCCACAGCGCCGCCACCACATGCCGCGCCCCGGCGCGCAAAAAGGCCCACGCCAGTCCCACCAGTCCTTCGCCCACATAGGTCCGTGTTCCGCTGCCATAGCAGCCTGAGATCGTAACCAGGCGCGCCGCCAGAGGCTCCGCCACAATCTCCCGCGCGTAGAGCTTGTATCCGCTCGGGTCCAAGTCGTCTTCCGGGCGCGAAAGAAGAATCGCCGACTCCAGGGGGTCCATCTCGCTCGCCGTCGCGTGCGAGACAAAGTGAATGTACTCGTAGTT
>JASHPD010000335.1 GCA_030038315.1 Acidobacteriaceae bacterium | reverse complement strand
GCCCAACTCCATCACGATGAGCCGGATCTTGATGATCCCGCTGCTGCTCTGGATTCTTTCATCCAGGTTTCCGGGGGGCAGCCCGTGGCAGGAAGTTTGCGCGGCGCTACTGTTCATCCTCGCTTCCATCACCGACGGCGTGGACGGCTACCTGGCGCGCAAGCGCGGGCAAATTACGACGATGGGGATGCTGCTCGATCCGCTGGCGGACAAGATCATGGTCACCGCCGCGCTGATTGCGCTGGTGGCCTATACGCCGCAGGTGGTCAAGGTGTGGATCGCCGTCGTCATCATCGGGCGCGAGTTCCTGATCTCCGGGCTGCGGTCGATTGCCGCCTCGGAAGGCTTTACGATTCAGGCCAGCGACCTGGGCAAGCTCAAAACCGTCCTCCAGATCGTCTCCGTGGTAGCGGCGATTCTTTCGCACCGCTGGTTCGAGTGGCAATTCGGCCTGCTCATCGTTCCCGTCAAGTGGACCGCCATTACCGGCATGTATTTCACCGTCGGCGTTTCGACAATTTCCGCGATCGATTACTTTGTGGGCTTCTGGAAGCAGATCGACCACGCCTCCAAAAACCGCCGCAGCAGCTTTGTCCTGAGCCGGCGCAAGGATACGCAGGGAGCGAATTAGAGCGGTTTTCCAGTTCGTATGAGGCATTTTAAGCGTGGTGCAAGGTGGCTTTTTCTTTAAGGAAAAAGCCACTTAGCGATTGCGGCTTCACTCTACAGCAACTGGAAAACCGCTATAAGACAAGGCTCATGGATAACAAAAGGGCCGCGGCATCTGCCGCGGCCCTTTTGCCGTTGCAGGAAGAAACGACTACGCCATTGCGTGGAACGGCTCCACAGCCTTGGCAACCGGAACTGCTGCGGCTGGCGCGTGTGCCGGGAGATGGCTGCCGCGCGTGAGACGGTGGACAAAGTGATATGGCGGCCAAGGGCCGGAGATCTGCATCTGGCACTCCTTCATGGCTATCGCGGTGGCGGCGAACTTGTTCTGGTAGCGCTCCACGTACTTGCGATCGATCAGGTGCGAGATGTCGAGGAGCATCTTGCCGTTTTCCGTCACCCGGCAGGTCACTTCCTCGTCGAGCGGGTTGAAGAGCCGGCGCATCTGGAAGCTCACCGCGCGGGCCCGCGTCTGCCGCTCGCGCTGCCGGGTGGCGTTTTCGCGCAGGTTGGACAGGTACTCGCGGCCAACTCCCTCCGCCGGCAGGTGCTGCAGGAGCGCGCCGGCACAGCAGTCATCCACGAGAATTTTGATGTGCATCTCGGTTTTGCCGCGGAGCTTTTCGATGTTGGAGAGGAACTGGCGCTGGTTGGAACGGATGGACTTGCGGAGAGTTTCGTCGGAATCGAAGACGGTGCCGAAGCGGAAAGGAAGAACGGTGGAGTGCTGGAAACAGTCGGCAATGACGCGCGCATGATCCATTCCCGACCGTTGATTGAAGTTTTCCGCCGGATTGTGCTCGCTGACGATGATGGCAAGGTCGCTGGCGGGGTAAAGGAAAACCTGGTTGCCGCTTACGCCATGCACTTGCTCCATGGGAACGGGTTTGCGATGTCTGGCTAACTCTGGGAAGGCTTGTTTTTCACCGATGCAGTAGGCATACCATGCCATATCGAAACACTCCCCGCGGTCGCCGGTGAGCGCCGCGCTAGATTCTGAGCTGCGGGAACAAACTGCATACTGCACACACACGTCGCCGGGGTCAACGCAATGCGGTCTACCTAGGGGCCTAACTATCCCGGTCGAAACTAGAGGAATACTAGTCCTCCGAAAATACAACTGGCAACCGTTCCCACGCGCTACTTTGGATTTGGTAGCGAGGAAACGCAAAGTTGTTTTTGTGTTATCAAATAATTTATCCGCATAAATAAAAACCGGGAAGAAGAGCGGGTATCTCGAAGAAGATTCACCGAATTGGGCTTCATGCAAACCAAACCGGATTTCCAGCGAACCCGCCGCGGCCGCTCGTATACTTGGCACCATGCCGACATTCCGTTCCCGCATTGTTGCTTTTTCTGCGCTTGCCGCGCTCGCAGTCGCCGCTGCCCTGCCGCCCGCTGCCCATGCCTGGGGCGATGAGGGCCATCGCATGGTCAACCGGCTCGCCGCTTCCAATCTGCCGTCCAGCGTGCCGGAGTTTCTGCGTTCGCCGGAGGCCGTTGCCGAGATCGAGTACATCGGCCCCGAGCCGGACCGCTGGCGCTCGCTGGCTGAGCCGGAGTTGAATGCCGCGCAGGCGCCGGAGCACTACATCGACCTGGAACTGGCCGACGCGCTCGGCGAGCTGCCGCATAAACGCTTCGATTTCGAGGCTAAGGCCTACGCCGCCGGGCAGAATCCCGCGAAGATCGGCCTGCAGCCCTGGGAAACGACCGAGGTCTGGGAGCGGCTGAAGGCCGCGCTGCGCACTTACCGCCAGCTCTCCGCCGAGCACAAATCGACGCGCGAGGTGGAAGCCGTGGCCCTCTTTTACGCCGGATGGCTGGGCCACTATGTCGGCGACGGCTGCCAGCCGCTGCACACCACCGTGCTGTATAACGGCTGGCTAGGGCCAAACCCGAATGGCTATACGACGGAGCATCATATCCACTGGCAGTTCGAGGGCATTTTTGTGGCCGCCAACGAACAGGCGATCGACAAGATTGCCGCCACGAAGATCGCGCCTGTCCATCTCATCGAGGGCGACATCTTCGACCAGTACATGGACTACCTGCGCCGCTCCCACACCTACGTGGAAAAGGTCTACCAGTTGGACAAGGCGGGCGGATTTGAGGGCTCGGGAACGCCCGAATCGCGCCAGTTCACCGCCGAGCGCATTGCCGCCGGCGCAAGCATGTTGCGCGACATGATCTACACCGCGTGGGTGGACAGCGCGCAGCCCGTGCCGGAACCGCACTACAGCAACTAGAGCGGTTTTCCAGTTCGTATGAGGCATTTTAAGCGTGGTGCAAGGTGGCTTTTTCTTTCAGGAAAAAGCCATTTAGCGGTTGCGGCTTCGCTCTACAGCAACTGGAAAACCGCTATAATCGCGCTTAATCCCCGGCTTCCGCAGTGGCAATCACCGAAACCCGCCGCAACACGCGGGTCAACGCCAGCGTGAGCACCAGCGCCACAGGCACGGCAACCACCAGCCATGCCACCAGCGCCTGACCGGCAAGCACGCCGGCCTGCTCCAGCAGTTGCAGAGAAGAATGGCGCACAAGCTCAAAGGGCGAGTGCGCCAGCAGACGCCAGTCAGGACCTTTGTACGCAGCAAAGGGAGCGATCCTCCCTCCCAGCCGAGTCAGCGGCAGAATCAGCGCCATCTGGAACGGCATAGCGGCATAATTGGCAGCCTGAATCGCGGGAAGGTTCAGCCGAAAAAGAATGGCGATTGCGGCGCAAAGCGCCGTGGGGATGCCGATGACCGGAATGCAGCCCAGCACAAAGCCCAGCGCCAGGGTCAGCGCCAGCCGGCGGGGGCTGATTCCCTGCCGCAGTTGGCACGCAGTCTGCACTTTTACCGTGTCCCAGTTGGGTTTATAGGCTCGCATCCCTGAGACGAAGGTACGCAGATTCGCGTAAATTCCGCCGCAGAATGCGGTAAATCTTTTGTGTCCAGAACCAAGATGGGAACTCAGCGGGAATGGAGGTTCCGATCTGGTTTGAGCCGCAGGGGTCTTCGGAACTGAAGCCGCCTGCGATATCGAGAACGACCGGTTTACCGGCGGGATTCACGGGCGCGCTCACGATCTCGCCTGCGCTCCTGATTCGATTTCAGCCTCAATTTTAGGAGCCAGCCGCGTAAGCAGCCCGGCGAGGCGATGCTCCACCTTGCGTCCGGCTTCAAAGACTTCTTCATGGCTTAACTGCGCCGCGCCCAGGCCGGCAGCGAGATTGGTCACGCAGGAGATGCCAAGCACTCCCATCCCCATGTGCCGCGCAACAATCGTCTCCGGCACCGTGGACATGCCGACAAGCGTAGCGCCCAGCGTGCGGAAGGCGCGAATCTCGGCAGGCGTCTCAAAGCTGGGCCCCGGCGTGGCCAGATAAACGCCTTCGCCAATCGTCCATCCTTCTTCATAAGCGGCTTCTTTCGCAAGCGCACGCAGGCGTCTCGAATAAGCCTCCGTCATATCGAAGAAGCGCAGACCTGCGCCTTTTGTCACGGCAAAACGCGGCTCATTCGGCCCGATCAGCGGGTTCCAGCCCATCAGGTTGATGTGATCGGAGAGCGCGACAAGCTGACCGATGCTCAGACCCTCCGCGATGCCGCCGGCCGCATTGGTCAGCACCACGGCGCGAACCCCAAGCAGGCTCAACACGCGCATAGGAAAGGTAACTTCAAGCGGCGAATAGCCCTCGTAAAAATGCACGCGCCCCTGCATGACGACGACCGGCACACCGCCAAGCAAGCCTGCAACGATGCGCCCCGAGTGCCCCTCCACGGTGGATTGCGGAAAGTGCGGAATCTCGCCATAAGGAACGACAACCGGCTCGGCAACAGCCTCCGCAACCGCGCCCAGTCCCGAGCCAAGCACGATACCG
>JASHPD010000334.1 GCA_030038315.1 Acidobacteriaceae bacterium | reverse complement strand
GCAGATGCTGCACCGGAGATTTCACCGTGACCTGGTACTCCGGCTTCTTGTAGTCTTCGACATAGAAACTGCCACCTCCACCGGTTCCACGTAGGTTGATGTTGTAATAGCCCAGCGCGGCATCTGCATCCAGCACCAGGTCCGCCGCCAGAGTTCCGTGTGCGCTCAGCGAAATCGCCTTTGAAAACACAACCTTGCTGGCGCTGTCCGTCACTTCGAGGGTTGGCGTTCCCGCCTGCGGCAATTCGAGCGTATCGCCCTTGTCGACGCGCACCACGGCCTTGATGTGCACGGTATGCCCGGGCCGGTAGACGGGCCGGTCGGTGTAGATGTAAGCCCGCTCAGGCTGCTGGTCCGATGGGCCAAAGCCGTAGCCCCAGGGCGTCACCAGCGCCGCATCCGCATCGTGCCGCGCAAGCACCCACACGTTGTCTGGTGTGCCGCCAAGCTGAACAAGGCTGTCGCTCAGGCCCAGCGTGGCCATGCCGTTGCTATCCGTCTGTCCGGCCGACTGCTGCTTCCCGCTTGCCCACAACGCAACGTTCGCACCCGCGACCGGCGCGCCCGTCTTGCGGTCGGCCACGTAGAGAAACGCCTGCCCATTCTGCGTTCGCTCCACCACTGCCATGTTGGTCACAATGGCCACGGTGTAGGCCTTATAGGTCCCATCCGTGGCTTCAATCAAATACACGCCGGCAGCAAGGCCGTCGATGGGCAACTGCTGCGTCTCGCTCACAATGACCGGCGGGGTGATCAGTCGCCAGCGCGCGACAAGCTGATTTGGATTAAGAATGGGAATCTGCGCAAACTGCGCGGCGCCCACCACGCGGCTGCGCCGTCCCAGCTTGCCCTGCTCTTCGCGGAAGGTGTCGCGCGCATCATCGGTAAACTGGCCGCGGAAGAAGTGCCGCACCAGCCACCACAGATGCGCCTTGAAGTCGTGAATCCGCTCGATCCATGTCTCCTGATCCACTTGCTCCGCAGGCGCGTAGCTCTGTTCGCCAAAGCTGTGCAGATCCTTAAGCCCGGCAAAGAACTTCTGCGCATCACGAACTTTATAGACGCGAAATTCCAGCTCCGGTACGTTGCGCGCCATAAGCTGAATCTTCACGCTCTCGCCCGGCGCGAAGGTGCGCGAGGTGGAAAGCGAGAACGAACGCGGCGGACCCTTGGCCGCAACAGGCAGCGCGGACATCAGCAAAAGCGACGCGGCAAACAGCAGCTTATGCAGCCTCATTCAGACCCTCGCAAAATGTTCCACCGGTAAACGCCGAGGAAGTTGGGATTGCCGGGCAGCGGACGCCACTGCGGCTCGGGATGGTCGAGCAAGTCGGCCAGCGCCACGCGGCGAAGTTCACCGGCGTGGCCCTGGTCGGGGCCGGTATCGTAAACGACCCGTGCTTGCGGGCCTGCCTGCACCACAATCATCGAGTGCCACGGCGACGATTGCCCGAATTGCCGGTAGAACAGCAGATCCCCCGGCTCCGCAGCGCGCACATCGCGGCTCAGGAAGTAGGCATTGCGCTCCACCAGAGTCTTTGCATCCGCAAACTGCGCAAAGGCTCCATCTGCGACGTCCGCCGGCACAAACGGTCCCGGTCGTACGCGGAAGAGGTTTGCCCCCAGCGGCGTGTGTGGATATTGCCATGCACGAATCTCGCCGGGAAGCGCTGCCACCTGGATACCGGTGTCTGCAAACCAGCCCACGTTGTGGCTCTTCAGCGCCTCGCGATAGGCGTAGCGCAGCAGGCTCGCGCAGTCCGTAATTTCGGCGGGGACCTCCGCCCGCGGCCGGATCGCCTGGTACTCGGCAATCAGCGTGAACCAGCGGCGAAAGGCGGCGCGGTCGACCGGATCCGCGAGGCGCAGAAAGTCGGGTGTACCGTCACCAAAGCTGTCGGTCCACGACAAGGCCGGTACGCTAGACCGGTGAGCCGCCGCGGCGATCACGTGCGCGCGATGACGCCAATGCCGGTCCGAGCCTGCAGCCAAGACCAGCATCGCGGCAACCGCAAGCGCGCCTGCCGCCCGCCATCGGCGAGCGGACAGCCGTGGAGTGCGAACGTACGGTGTGAAAGTCCCGTTCAAGGAAATTTCTTAATCCGGATCGGACCTATCTTAAGATATTTCCCCGCAATTCGCGTGCATTTCTCCCGCGTGCTGACCACCAGCCAGAGGCAAAAGGTAAGCCACCGGACCGCTCGACCTTCTGGCACAAGATGAGTCGTTCATGACAGCTGTGGCCATAAGAGGAATGAAAATGAACCCTCCCGTGGATGCGGACTGCATCTGGACCAAAAGCCGCTTCGAGCAGTGGCGCTGTCGAACCCGGAGAGGAATCTGGCCTGGCATCCTGGAGGGCATTTTCAAAGGAGCCTCAAGGGTTAATCATGCTGGAAAGTGAATGTCAGCGTGCATCAGGCATAGAAGTTGAGTTTAGAGGGGATTCGGCAGCTCGTCACAGCCAGCGAGAAACACCGGTTTGAGGGCAAGAGACGGGATTACCAATCCCCGGGACAAGGCGATCATCTTGGCCTCCGTGGTCCACTCTCGGCATATTCTGCACCTCCTCAAGTCATACTCGATTCTGTGCGGATTCAGGAGAGCATACGGCCCCGGCTGAATCTAAGAGCTTTCAGCAATGGTTGCAATATGACGAGATCGGGGCTTGAAGAAGCCGTTCTCGTCAGTTGCACGATTGTTGGCGGCTCAAGCGCCTCGTCGCAAAAGCCCTTCGACTCCTTGCTTTCTGATTGTGCTAATGCACGTGAATTGCGACAAGCCTGCTTTGCAGGGGGACATCGCCGCCGATTGCCGTCTCAATCACAGCCTCGAAGGGACGGATCGTACCTCCCGGACTTGTAGCGGAACGCAGCAGTTGCTCCAAACTCTCGGGCCGGCAGGCGAATTCTACGGCCGCTTGTGTCCCCAGCGTCATCAATCCGCTGAACACAAGAATCTTGCGCTTAGGCTCCAAGCCTGGAAGCAATGCGATGATGGCGTAATCCTTGGTGAGTGGATGCTCCGGCCGGGAATAAAGAGCGAGCTCGCCCGGATGCGGATTGTGGTTGACGATGCCTGAGAAGCCTTTCCCAGCCATAAGGGTGAAATCCATGTTGGCCGGCATCACGCGCAGCGCGGGATTCTCCGCGACGGACCCGATGAAGATCAGATTTCTTTGCTTGGCTTCGTCCCAGGTGACTAGGAGACTGCGCTTCAATGTGAAAGTCGCGTGATGGCTGTCAAAGAGCCGCGTGAATTCGTAGACGCTGTTGAGCTCGCCGATGCCCGTGTAGGTGTCGACGTAGACGACATTGCCTGCGTGGTTGGCGTCGTTGGCCGGAGGCGCATAGCGTAGGCCATTGGTGGAGTCGCCGACGAAGAGAGCATTGCTGTAAATAACGAGCGAAGAGTTGTCCGCGAAGAACGGTCCCCAGAATTTGTCAATAACGGAGGATACATCTGCGGTGCGAACAGAAGCACGGGACCAACGGTGGATGCTCCAAATGCCGGCACCCACAAGGCAGAGAACCAACGCGAGTGCGATAAGGAGCTTCGATTTTCTGCCAATCGGCTTCGGCTTAGGCCACGCAGCCAGACGCGGGATCGCTGCAGCAGTGGACGGCTCCGCCTGGATTTTCGACTGAAAGACCGGCAAGTAATGGCCTTTGGGAATCCCGATGAGGATCGGATCGTGGCGTCCCTCAGTGTCGTAATAATCCCTAAGCTTTTGCCGAAGCCGATGAGTCTGAACGCGGACGATGGGATCGATTTTGGGATCGAAATCCGGAGGCCGGCTGAAGACCTTCACACCGATCGTGTACTCTTTGAGCGCTTTCGTGTCCGGGCCGTCGGCCTGCGCCACAAGGAACTGCAACAGTTGCTGCAAGCTATGGGTGTTACGAAACGCGGCGGACTCGAGAATCCGCTGCATCTGGCGTTCGCTCTGTTCCTGAGGCGGATATCCCACGGTCACTTCCCCAGAATTGAACTGTCTTGCAACCGATCTCGAAGCTCGAAAGAGAACTGTAAGATTCCACAACTGCAACTTCGGCTGTGGCCAGGATTGATGCTCGGCACGCGGAGCGAAAAATTGAACATCTGAGTGTAACGCAGAAGAGCCGTGCGTAACAACGGCTGTAACGCGATGAAACGTGCGCTTTTTCAGTGTCCGCATCCCAATAGAACCGACGGTAATGCAGGTGGCTCAGCGCACGTTTCAATTTCCTGTAACCCCACGGTTACTTGTCACTTAGGAAAAATCATGACTAGAATGCGTGCCGTTATAAAGAGGGGACTTCTCTCGCCAGGCAGATGGGAAGTTCTACGCGGGCGCGAGACATTGAAAACAATTTGCCCCTCGATGGAAACGTTGACATTGCGGCATGGAAGCCGCGTCGTGAACTCCGGAGGACTTATGCAAAAACGAGTGACCGCAATCTGGGCAGCCATCGGGCTGTCCCTCCTGGTGTGTTCGATCAACGCGAAAGTGACTTTTGGGCAGGCAGTGACGGGCGCTTTGCTCGGAACCGTGCAGGATTCGAGCGGCGCTGTCGTTCCGCACGCGACTGTGACGCTCACCAATGAAGGCACAAACGTTGTCAACACAACCACGACAGGCTCCCAGGGCTTCTATACCTTTCCCACCCTGGACCCGGGCGAATACAGCGTTTCCGTGGTTGCGTCGGGATTCAAGAAGGTGATCTCGCAGCACAACGTGGTGCAGGTGGAGCAGACCACTCGCGTTGACCTGACGCTCCAGCCCGGCGGGGTGAGCCAAGAAGTAACAGTGACCGGCCAGACACCGGAAGTGGAGAGCACCACCTCGGACCTTGGATATACCATCACAAAACAGCAGATCAACACGCTGCCGCTGAACGGGCGGATGTTCGAGTCGCTGATGCAGTTGGCGCCCGGGAGTATGCCCTCGGCATGGGGCGACTTTTGGGAGAACCCGGCGGGGGGCGGCTCGGTGGCGCCCGGCGACGCCGGCGCCGGAATGTACACGGAGGTGAACGGGTTTCCGTTTGAGGACAATCTTTACCTCGTCGACGGAGTGAGCGACCAGGAACTGGAGAATGGCTTCATCAACATCAACATCCCGTTCGACGAAATCGCCGAGATGAAGATGGAGACCAGCAGCCCGACGGCGCAGTACGGAACCTTCGGCGCCTCGGTCGTCAACATGACGACCAAGACCGGCACCAACACCTTCCACGGCACCCTGTTCAACTACGTCCGCAATACCGACTTCAACGCCTCGGATTATTTCAGTCACGTGAATCCGCCCTTCCACTCCAACCAGTTCGGCGGCGAGTTCGACGGCCCGATCATCAAGAACCATCTGTTCTTCTCCGGAGATTTGCAGTGGCTGAAGGAAGCCGAAAGCACATCCGGAGTGTGGAGCCTTCCCACGGCGGCGATGCGATCGGGAGATTTGTCGGCCTTTGACACCACGACTCTCGGGGTTACGTCCGGGCCTATCACCAATCCGATGGCCTGCTACTACAGCGCTCAGGCCAACGGAGTTGCCAACCCCGCGCCCTGCACGGCCAGTGCGGCCATTTCACCCGGCAGTGGCACGGCGGACACAATTCCGGCATCCGACATCGTGCCCATTGCGGCAAATTTCCTTCAGCCGACGGTGACGCCCCTGCCCAACGTCGCAGGAGCGGCCGTCAACAACTACGCTTACATACAGCCGACCATCGAGAGCGTGCCCCAGTTCGACGTCAGAATCGATTACCCGTTCTCGGAAAAGGACCGCTTATTTGGCCGCGCTACTTATGCACGGCGCACGTTTACCCAGCCTGCACCTGGAACGGTGTTCATGGGCATGAACGACGCGGACACGAAGAGCAACCAGGACAACGACGTGATCGGCTGGGACCACACGTTCAGCCCGAGGCTGATTAACCAGTTCCGCTTCGGCTTTAACCACTTTTTCATCGCCGACTACGTCACCGCCTATGGGATTGACGAGAACAATATCCTCGGCGTGCCCAACGGCAACCTCACCGTCTACCCCGACGAAAGCGGCATCGCAGCCATGGACTGGGCCTCCACCTGGGAAGGCGTCGGCGATCCGGGCAGCGTGCCGAACGCGCCGGGCCGGCTGTCCAATTACTACCAGTTCATCGACTCGATGAGCCTGGTCAAGGGCCGCCACAGCTTCATGTTCGGCGGCGATTTCATCCACATCCAGGCCTACGTAAGGAACCCCCAGAACGATCCTCGCGGACAGTTTAAAATCTCCGGCGACTACACAGGAGCCGGCACCAGCGGAGCCGAGATTGCCGACTGGATGGTCGGAGCCCTCGATGCGGTATGGCGCGACGAGTTCATCACCAAGCCCGAGACGCGCACCAATTGGGTTGGTGGCTTCGGACAGGACGATTACCGGTTGAGCAGCAAAATAACGCTGAACCTGGGCCTGCGCTATGACGTGTACACCCCGACCGTTGACGTTCACAATGAGCAAAGCAACTTCGTCACCACCGGACCGGATGCGGGGTTGATCCAGATCGCTTCGTCCAGCAACCGCAGTCCCAATGTGAACACCTATTATGGCAATCTCGCGCCTCGCCTTGGCATCGCCTATACGCCTGACAACGGCAAGACCGCTTTCCGCGCGGCCTTCGGCATAAGCTACTGGAACGACAACTTCGGCGCCACGGGCGGAACCCTGGAGCGCGACTATCCCGAACTGCTTCAGGAAACGAACGCCGCGCCGCAACAGAATTGCTCGACGCTCGTAACGCCGACGCCGGCTTCCGGCGCTCCCACAGGGTACAGCGACTCGGCCTGCGGCTCCTTCATCCTTGCCAATGGCCTGCCAGGTATTACTGCGACAGCCTATGGAGCCCTGGTGGAGCCCACAGTGACCCCTGGTGGATTCATTGCGTCGCCGGCGGGATTCGGCGTATACCAGGTGGCGAAGAACTTCCGGCAGGACATGGGGAAGTTCTGGAACGTGAGCATCGAGCGCCAGCTCTCGCCCACGATGGCTCTCCACTTGGCCTATGTCGGGAACGCCGGCAGCCATCTCTTCCACGACTGGCAGCTCAACCAGTGCGTCCCGCCCACATACGGAATCGCGGTCACTTCCCTGACGGCAATCGAAACCGAGCAAGGCGTCCCCGGCAATGCCCCCGCAGCCTGCTACCTGGCCGGGATCGGCTACCCGTATTACAACGTAGCGCCTAACATCTCGACCCTCGATTTCCGCAATTCCGGCGGCAGTTCGCACTACAATTCCGGCCAGGCCCAGGTGCTGAAGCAAACTTCGCACGGGCTGGCGTTCACGGTGTCTTACACCTGGTCGAAGCAAATGAACAACATTGACAACCCTATCGACTCGTATGCCTTGAAAGAGGAGGAAGACACCGCCACAAGCTTCCAGTGGCCCTTCTTTCCGCAGGTGCTGACGGCGACCTACAGCTACGAGCTGCCGTTCGGCCGCGGCAGGCAGTTTGCCAGCTCCATCTCTCCGCTAGCCGACGCCATCGTCGGCGGATGGACATTCAGCGGGATCACCAACTTCCGATCCGGTGGGCCGCTCATTGTCTCTGCTCCGAACGGCGATCTGGGACCGAACGGGGCTAACCAGCGTGCCAATTACCTCTGCACCTCACAGATCAACCCGCATACCATCAGCGAATGGTTCGAAACCAACTGCTTCTCCGCACCGAGCGGGTTTACGCTGGGCAACAGCGGCGTGGGCAGGGTCTACGGACCGCGCTACCAGGACTGGGACATGTCCATCGCCAAGGCCGTGCGTATTAAGGAGCGGGGACAATTACAGTTCCAGGCGCAGTTCTTCAACATCTTCAACCACGTGAACCTCCAGGCCCCGGATTTGGGAGTGACGGACGCCAACTTTGGGGTGGTCAGCGGGGACATTCTGCCGCGTCAGGGCCAGCTCGGAATGGTGTTGTCGTTCTGAGGTGTCCTGCTTCGCGAGTCCGTGGAATCAGGGATTGGGGCCTATATGAGACGACTTCTTCCTATAGGCCCAATCGGCAAAGATCCCGGCACTGCACTTTTCACCACTAGAGCCTGCGATTATCCGGGTGATCCACGTTGAAAGCTCTGTCCTACACCGCGGGAGAGAAATGCGCATTCCTCTGTTGGTTGTTCTCATGATTCTTCTTCAGGCCGATGCACCAGCTCAGGCTGGCGCTG
>JASHPD010000333.1 GCA_030038315.1 Acidobacteriaceae bacterium | reverse complement strand
GGAGCTGTGGCCGGGCGGGCGCTGGTTCCGCGACCTCGGCGGCGACAACGGCCACTGGTGGGGCGCGGTACAAGCCATCAGGCGGAACGCGCTGCTCGAAATCTCGGGCCCGATGTTCATGTCCTTTCCGGTGGCCAACAACGTGCAGTACCGGTTGAGCGAGTCAAAGGGTGGAACGCTGATCCAGTTCCATCACTCAGGCTTCGGGCTCTTTCCGGAAGACTTTCAGAAGCACGTGCACACCGGCTGGGCTCACGTCCACGAGCAGGCGCGGAAGCGCGCGGAAGGCAAGCACTCCAGCGCCGCGCGATAGTTCTTTTCATCTTTCCTTCCATGCGAAGGGACTAAACTCATTCCGGTAACAAGGAGGTCCATATGTCCATTGCAGAATTTCTTCTCGCGGAGTTCGAAGCGCAGGCCCCGATTACACGCGAGTATCTGGCGCGGCTTCCCGAAGACAAGCTCACATGGAAGCCGCATGAAAAGTCCATGACCGCCGGGCAGCTTGCGCTGCACCTGGCCACGGTGCCGGGCGGAATAGCGCGCGCGGCGCAGGGCGAATCGATGAGCCCGCCGAATGTTCCCAGCTATCCGCAGCCGGCCAGCCGCGACGAGGTGCTAAAGGCCTTCGAGGAGAGCGTGGCCACGGTCAAGTCGTTGCTGCCGGCAATGAACGATGCCATGATGAACAGCACATGGCGGTTGGTGATTGACGGCAAGGAAGTGATGGCGATTCCGCGCGAGCAGTTCCTGCGCAACATCATGCTCAACCACTGGTACCAGCATCGCGGTCAGTTCAGCGTCTACCTGCGTCTGCTCGGCGCGCCGGTCCCGGCAAGCTGGGGCCCAAGTGCGGATGAGATGCCGGCGTTTCTGCGTGCAAAAGAGACGGTGGCTGCGTGATTGCCTGCTGTCCCACCCGTGCGGCAAAGACAGAGGCGTGGCGAGGGTGGGACACGCCGCTGAAAATCAGTGCAGAATGGGTTCATGGGAACCTTCATGAAAACCGGGAGCAATCTTCCTCCGGATAACGATGCTTCGCTGGCGTATCTTCTGCTGCGAGCCACGCTGGGCGTCAACATTTGCATCCACGGACTGGCGCGCATTCTCAGCGGGCAGGACAAATTTGCCGCGATGCTCGTGCAGGGATTTCACAACACGGTTTTGCCGCAGCCGCTGGTGGAGGCGTTTGCCTACTCGCTGCCGTGGATTGAAGCTGTCTTCGGAGCGCTGGTGCTGATTGGCCTGTTCACGCGCGTGGCGCTTGCCGGCGGAGCGCTGCTGATTCTTGTGCTTACCTTCGGGTCAACGCTGCAACAGGACTGGAATGCGGCCGGGTTGCAACTGATCTACGCCGCAGTGTATGCCGGGCTGCTGGCGTTTCGGCGCGAGAATCGTTATTCCGCGGATGGGCTTCTGAATCGCGGCAAAGGGAATGACAAAGGCCGCTCCGGATAGAGCGGCCTTTGAGGTTTGCGGGCTGGTTTCAATATTGAAGCGCAACACCATGCCCCGGCCGCGTCACATCCTTAACGGCGTATCCTTCCGGCGCTTTGAAGAGCGATGCGCTGGGCTCGCCCGCCTGAAACGCAGTTACCGTGCTCTCGCGCGTGCCGAAGCGCGGATCGCTTTCGGTGCTTGCCAGGACGATGCCATAGTCTGCCGAGCGCCAGACTTCACGCGTCATCGTAATCGGAGTATCGTTGCCCATGCGTCCGGCGGGAATCACGTGCGTGGTGCGCGTTCCCTCAGCGTTCACGCCTGCGATGGTCTTGGCGCCCAGATCCTCACGCTGCACATCGGCCTGATCCTGCACACGCGGGCCTCTAGGCTCCTGCGTCGTGTCCTCAGGGGACTGCGTCTGATCCGACGGCCCCTCTTCGGAGCGCAACTGGTCAGCCGGGCGGGCCTCGTCCGACGCGGCGGAAGCGGGCCGGTGGAAGACGATTGCCGTCTTCGTTTCCGAGCTCCACGAAGTTTCCGTGTGGGCGACAGGATCGTGCACGTGATACGAGACAACCTCGTGCGGCGTGCTGTTCTCACGCGTCGCAATCGTGCGGTGAATCTCCTCGTAGACTCTGCCGCTGGAATCGCGCGCAATCCGCGTGGTGGATTCATGCGTGATCGTGGTGCCGTTAGTCAGCGTCTCAACCGATTTCTCGGTCAAGGTCGCGGTGAAGGGGCCTTTGGCGTGCTCTGCCATGTGGCCGGCCCCGCCAAAACCACGGTCAAAACCGTGGAAGAACCCCGGGCCTCCACCACCCCTCTGAGCGGACAGGACAGGTACGGTAAGGGTTAAGGCGAAGCCCGCAAGAATCGACATATACCGTGATAGGCGCATAGGAACCTCCAGAAGCAAGGAAGAACGGTTGCGGAGAGACTGCTCTACCACGATGGACGAATAATCGGGCCGCGGGTTGAGGGCGGTGGCAGCGGTGAGGAACGGAAAAGCCGCTCCGGTGGGAGCGGCTTTTGGCGTTTGCGCCGGAGGCTGTGGCATCCCAGGTCTCCAAAATCGGGAGATCTGGGGCACCCGCTATTTTGCGCCGACCAGCGACGGGCGGGTGTCCAGCGTGCCGTTGGCGTAGCCTTTGATGAAGTAGTCGAGCGGCAGGGGCTTGTAGTCGCCGCCGTGGCCGGCCTGGCCGAACTGGGTCATGCGCTCGGCGACGAGCTTCTTCATGGCGTCGCGGGCGGGCTTGAGGTAGTCGCGCGGGTCGAATTTCTCGGGGGTCTCGGCGAAGACCTTGCGGATGGCGCCGGTGATGGCCAGGCGCGAGTCCGTGTCCACGTTGATCTTGCGGACGCCGTTCTTGATGCCGAGCTGGATCTCTTCGACCGGAACGCCCCAGGTCTCCTTGAGATGGCCGCCGTACTTGTTGACGATGTCCTGCAGGTCCTTGGGCACCGAGCTCGATCCGTGCATGACGAGGTGGGTCTTGGGCAGGCGCTTGTGAATCTCGATGAGCAGGTTCATCTTGAGCACGGAGCCGTCGGGCTTCTTCGAGAACTTGTAAGCGCCGTGGCTGGTGCCGATGGCGATGGCGAGGGCGTCCACGCCGGTGCGCTCGGCGAACTCAACGGCCTGGTCGGGATCGGTGAGGTGCTCAAGGCCGCTGCCGCCTGCGCCGTGACCGTCTTCGACGCCGCCGAGGACGCCGATTTCGCCCTCGACGGTGACGCCGCGCTCATGGGCGTAATCGACCACGCGGCGGGTGACTTCGACGTTCTCCTCAAAGGTGTTGGGTGTCTTGCCGTCTTCGCGGAGCGAGCCGTCCATCATGACGGAGGTGAAGCCGAGGGAGATGGCGGATTTACAGGTCTCGAAGCTGTTGCCGTGGTCCTGGTGCATGGCGATCATCACTTCGGGATGCAGCTCGTTGGCGGCCAGGATGAGGTGGTAGAGGTAGCGGTCTTCCGCGTAAGCGCGCGCGCCGCGGCTGGCCTGGATGATGACGGGGGAGTTGGTCTCGATGGCCGCGCCGACGATGGCCTGGATCTGCTCCATGTTGTTTACGTTGAAGGCGCCTACGCCGTACCCGCCCTTGGCGGCTTCGTCGAGGAGTTGCCGCATGGCTACAAGAGGCATGATGAATCTCCTTATTTTGTGCTCAAAATCAGCCGCATGGCGGGGGCGTGAAGCAGGTTTGGCGCACCCGAAACGGCGCTTTCTTTTGTCGCCATAATGGTAGCAGAGGTCCGGTAGGGAGGGTTTGTGCGCGGAAGCACAAAAGACGAGCCCAGGAGATGGAGTGACTAAAGAGACTGGGGAATGCCTGTTCCTGCTTGACAGCGGGGTTGGGTGTTGGAAGGATGTGGGCCGTAGTCATTCTCCTGCGAAGGTGCTTTGTGAAGGCTTTGCGTGGGTTGGTGTGGTTGATTGCCGCGGTTTCCTTTCTTTGCGGCGCCGGCGCGGCGCAGACGGCGGCGGCTGGGAGCGATGCGCAGGCGGACCGGACGCGGGATTCGCTGGGCGCAGAGCTGAGCCATCTGCATGGGCGCGAGCTTCATATCTTTTTTGTGCACGGAATCGGGTCGGATGGGCCGGGGGTGCATGACTCGCTCCCGCTGCGCCAGAGCATCTGCGCTTACCTGAAGGATTGCCTTTCGCCGGCGGGCCGGCAGGTGGGAAATTACGACTATGCCGACTCGGGGCAGTTTGCGTCAGGCGAGCCGCCGCCGGCGCTGAGCTACATGGGCAGGCCGGTGTGGAATACGCCGGAGGAGTGGGCGGCGGCAGCGCCGTTTGTGGTGCACTACAGACTTGAGCGCGCGAGCGGCGATGCGGTGTACGTGGACGAGGTGAACTGGTGGCCCCTGGTCTTTTCGCTCAAGTGCAGGGAAATTGTGGCCACCGATGCGCAACTGGTGGGGCCTTCATCGGATCGGATCAAGACCTGCTCTACGCTCAAGCCGGATAAGAAGGTGCAGGGACGGTTTTGTTCTTATGACTGGATTCCAAAGCCGGAGGCGGAACAGCTTCTGGGGTTGCCAAAGCGCGGCGCGCTGGCGAACCGCGCGATCAAGAACAGCCTTATGGATTGGGGATTTTCCGATGCGGTGATGTCGCTGGGGCCGCTGCATACGCTGCTGGTGGATGGGCTGCGGCAACTGATTTTGAAATCGGTGATGACGCCGGTGGAGGGCCAGCCGGGTGTGATGGCGGGGCCGAAGCCGGAGCAGGAGTTCGTGATTGTGGCCCACTCGCTGGGGAGCTACCTGATTTTTTCGGCGTTGAATTTCGATCCCGCGGAGGCGAAGACGGCGGATGCGGCCAAGGCAAAGGCTTTTCAGCAGGTGATGCGGCAAACTTCGCTGGTGTATTTCTTTGCCAACCAGGTTCCGCTGCTGGAGCTGGCCGATCTGGACGAGAGCCCGGGGAGTGAGTTTGTCTCGCACCTGGAGTCGTGGGGCAAGCTGCGCTGCGAATTCGAAGAGACGCAGCGGCCGGATGAGCCATGCGCGCTGCCGAGGGTCGTGGCGTTGAGCGATCCGAGCGACCTGCTGACGTGGAAGGCGCCGCCGCTTAAGTTCGTGAAGGTGCACAACTACCTGGTGAAGAATGCGATCCACTGGTTCTGGCTGATCGAAGACCCGACCAAGGCGCACGACAACTACCAGAATGACAGACGGGCGATCCGGGCGATGCTGCATCCGCCGAAGGCGGAGGACCAGGGGCCGGTGAATTGAGGATTGCGCTTCCCACGTTTTCCACCGCAACGAGTAAGGATCGGTCGTTGGGGCGCGTGGTGCGGCAGAGGATGCTGCGAGCTTAGGTGCATCCGGCTGCTCCAATTTGGCGGAGTCAAAGCACCTGCCTGTCCGGGGCGGGTTGTGGGTTAGTTTGAATTCATCCTCTCGGACTATGGACGGCAAACTGGAAATTGAGTGACGAGAAAGGGCGTTTGTGGGTATTCATCTGCGCGATGCAGTGCAAATCGATCTGAGCGAGCGCGCCGCAGCGCCAGGAAACCCGACTTGAACGAAGCCGCTGCGGCGGCGGACGCTTCCGCGTGCGGGTGAGCCGGCTTTTGCGGCTGCCGGGATAGTTTGGTTCGCAGAGAAGGAGGATTCTCTGTGAACCAACTGCGTCAGCTCATGCTTGAGGAGTTACAACGTCGCAACTTCGCCGCAACCACCATCCGCACATATCTTCATGGCGTTGCGCAC
>JASHPD010000332.1 GCA_030038315.1 Acidobacteriaceae bacterium | reverse complement strand
TCGCGCGGCGTCAGCGTGCGCAGCACCTGCGACGTGTACTCCTTCAGGTTTACACCAATTACCGCCTCCGAAGGCGAGACAGCCTGGCGGTCTTCGATGAAGTCGCCAAGGTGCGAGTCTTCTTCTTCGCCGATGGGCGTTTCGAGCGAGATGGGCTCCTGTGCAATCTTGAGCACCTTGCGCACCTTCGCCACGGGAATATCCATGCGGCGCGCGATCTCTTCGCTCGAAGGCTCGCGGCCAAGCTCCTGGACCAGTTGACGCGAAGTGCGGATGAGCTTGTTGATGGTCTCGATCATGTGCACCGGGATGCGGATGGTGCGGGCCTGGTCCGCAATGGCGCGCGTGATCGCCTGGCGAATCCACCACGTTGCGTAGGTCGAGAACTTATAGCCGCGGCGGTACTCGAACTTGTCCACCGCCTTCATCAGGCCGATGTTGCCCTCCTGAATGAGATCGAGGAACTGCAGGCCGCGGTTGGTGTACTTCTTCGCAATCGAAACCACCAGCCGCAGGTTGGCTTCGATCAGCTCGCGCTTGGCCTGCTCGGCGTCCATGTCGCCCTGGATCATCTCGCGCTGCGTGCGCTTGAGCTCAGCAATAGAGATGCCGGAGTCGGCTTCGAGCTTTTCGAGATCGGTCTTGCAGTTCTTCTGCTGCCGGCGATACTCCTTCTTCAGCTCCTCCGAGCGCGACGCCTCGTACTTCTGGTCGAGCGAGCGGATCTGGCGCTCCAGCGTGCGCATGGTGTCCACGGTCTTGTTCACGCGGTCGAGCAGGCGCTTGCGCTCCATGGGCGTGTACTTGAGCTCGCGGACGATGCGCGAGATCAGCACCTTTTCGCGCGCGATGAGCCAGCGCGTGTGGCGCTGCTCCTTCGCCTTGGTCTTCATGCCGGCGATCTGCTCGGCCTTTTCGTCCAACTGCGCAATCTTCTTCTGGTGCTTCACAATCGCGTCAATGCGCGAAACCGTCGATTTGACGCGCGCCTGCACGACGTCTTCGGTGAGTTCTTCCTCGTCGAAGACGACCACTTCCTTGACGTTGCGCACGCCGCGCTTGAGGTCTTCACCGAGCGCCACAATCTCGCGGATCACGATCGGCGAGCGCGAAATGGCCTTGAGCACGCGATTCTGGCCGCGCTCGATGCGCTTGGCGATTTCAACTTCGCCCTCGCGCGTGAGCAGCGGCACGGTGCCCATCTCGCGCAGGTACATACGCACGGGGTCGTTGGTTTTTTCGAGCGTGCCAGGCGTGAGGTCCAGCTCAACGTCCTCGCCCTCTTCCAGCTCAAAGTCCTTGTCAGCGCCGAACTTCGGCTCGTCCAGCAGGTTGATGCCCTGCGTGCCGATGGTCGTGATCAGGTCATCGAGATCGTCGGGCGAGGTCGCCATCTCATCCGGCATCATCTCGTTCACGTCGCCGTAGGTCAGATAGCCTTTTTCCTTGCCCGCGTCGATGAGGCTGTGCAGCTCATCTTCATATTTTTCGTCGATTGCCAAAGTCATCCTGCTCTCCCAGGTCGTCTCGCCTGCGCCTCTTGCTCTCGCGCGTTGCGGTCTTGCGTTTCCTGCGCGCCGGACCTGAACCGTAATCGGCGCGCACTCAATTCTTCGGCGGCGCTCGCAGCCGCCACTACTGATTCGATGCTGTGAATGCCATGGGCGCAGCCTATAGCCGGCCGCGGAGATGATCCGCAGCGCAGCCTGGTCCCAAATATCCCGCCCAAAACAGGGCGCAGATAGACAGACCCCAACCCACCGCAAAAACAGCGGTAAAAAATGTTTGCTCGGAACAGGATGACAAGCGCTTCAGGTTTCGCCTGGGTAGCCCGCGAGCCGCAGCTCATGTGTGGGGCAAAGGGGCGCGCATCCTTACAGAGATCAATAGATTACCATAGTTTGGCCCGCGATTTCCAATACTTATCCGGTGCAAAAGCCGGCGAAAAATCCGCAGTCCACTATGCAGCCTCGCTGCGGGCGCGCCAGACCCCGTCTCCAGCCGCCCTGCTCCTGATATTTAGACGCATTTGAGCGTGGTTTAGGCTCAGATTTCAATGGGGAAAGCGGGGATTTTGCCTCTTTGGACAGCCGGAAATGCCCGATTCCAAGCCTGCCGGATTTTGACTTTTTCCCGTTGGCTGCGCACAGGATGGCAGATAAAGATGTAGACATGCTACTCCCATGACAGTAGATTATCTATATCCAAGGGGATGGAGCCGGGCCGATTCCGCATGACTCCACACCCAAAGGCTGTGGCACGCAGAATGCGCGCCGCGCCGAAGGAAAAACACATGAGCCTCCTGCGCTGGAATCGTAAACGACCAACCGATGCTGAACTCAGCGATGAGCTGGAAGCTCATCTGCGCATGGCCGTTGCCGACAGGGTGGAGCGCGGCGAATCTCCAGAGGCGGCGCGAGCCGCGGCGTTGCGCGAATTCGGCAACCTGCCGCTCGTTAGGGAAGTTGCCCGGGAGCAATGGGGGAGTCGCTGGATGGAATCGCTTGCCCGCGATCTCAAATATGCCGCGCGGCAGATTCGCCGCAGCCCGGGCCTGGCCGCAACCGTCGTTCTGATGCTCGCGCTTGGCGTGGGCGCCAATACGGCCTTGTTTACGGTCTTCCGCCAGGTGGTACTGGCGACGTTGCCAGTGCGCGACCCGCAGCAACTGGTGCTGCTGAGCCAAAAATCAGGCACCGATGAGGGGGCGTGGAGCACCTGGGGCGACCAGAGCCTCTACTTCAGCTATCCAGCCTATGAGGCGCTGCGCGACCGCAATCACACGCTGGATGGGCTGGCGGCAAGCGCGTTCAGTTCCGTGAATCTCACCACCGGCACATCGTCAGAGACGGGCTATGCGGAGTACGTCACCGGCAATTATTTTTCCGTGCTCGGCGTGCGCGCGGCGCTGGGACGCATTCTCGATCCGGGCGATGACCGATTCCACGCCGGCAGCGCCGTGGCCGTGCTCAGCGACCAATACTGGCAGTCGCGCTTCGGCAGCGATCCTTCCATCCTGAACCGCGTGCTGCGCATAAACGGCATTCCATTCACAGTCGTCGGCGTCGTCCGTTATCGCGGCTTGAGCGGGGAATATGTTCCTTCGGTCTTTGTTCCCATGGCTATGCAGCACGCGGTGATGGCCGGGCGCGACCACCAGGATGACCGCCTGACCGACAGCCTGTTTTACTGGATCACACTCACCGGCCGCCTGAAACCCGGCACGAGCAAAACGACCGCGCAGGCAGAGCTGAATTCCATCTGGCTCGACTGGCACCGCGCACAGTTACCTTTTCTGCACATCCGCGGAGACTTCCCGAAGCAATGGATGCGCACCCGGCTGACGCTCAGGGATGGCTCGCATGGGCTTCAATTTCTGGAGAGCAGCGTGGGAGATCCCTTGACCGTCCTCTTCTGGATGGTGGCCCTGCTGCTGGCCATCGCGTGCAGCAACGTGGCGATTCTGCTGCTCGTCAAGGCCGGCGGACGAAGGCGCGAACTGGCCGTGCAGAACGCGCTGGGCGCAAGCCGCTGGCAACTCTGCCGGCAGGCGCTGGTGGAGGGTCTGCTGCTGGGCAGCATCGGCGCCGCGGCAGGCTTCTTTGCGGGCATTGCCACTCTGCGCGTCGTGCTCGGCATGATTCCTGAAACCAGCCCGCTCAAGGCCGCGCTTGCGCCGCAACTGGATTGGCGGGTTCTGCTCTTTACCGTATGCCTGGGCCTGGGAACAAGCATTCTCTTCAGCCTTGGCCCCGCGCTGGCCGGGATAAAAACCGACCCGCTGGAGGCTTTGCAGTCAGGCTCGCGCACGGTGATCGGCAAGGGCGCGTCCTGGTACGGTGTTCTGATCGCCGGCGAGATCGCAATGAGTATGGCCTTGCTGGTCAGCGCGGCGCTGGTGGCCTTCACGCTTTATCAACTGCGCACCGTCAACCTCGGTTTCTCTACGAGCCACTGCTTCACCTTCCATGTGGACGCTTCGGCACTCGGAAAACAAAACGCGCAGGTGCGGAATGAATACGATGCTATAGAAGCCGCACTACAGCGCATGCCCGGCGTTGCCAGCGTAAGCTACGCATCTATGGATTTCCTGAGCGGCGATCAGGGGGGCGGCTACATTACCGTGCCCGGCTATACGGAAAATGGCATACGCGCTCTCCCGAATTTCGACTGGATCACACCGGATTTTTTCTCTGTCCTGCAGATTCCGCTTCTTGCCGGGCGAAATTTCACCGCACAGGATTCCGATACTTCGCAAAAAGTCGCCATCGTGGATGAAGATTTCGTAAAGCTCTTCTTCCACGGCGATAGAAATGCGGCCTTTGGCGGGCAGTTGGGCCTGACAACCGGGCCTCACGCCAAAACCGACATTCAGATCATCGGCATCGTTCCCGATGTTCTCTCCGTCGGTGTGTCGCGCAATGCCGTCGGCCCAATGCTCTATATGCCCTACGCGCAGAGTTGGAACCGTCCTTATTCCCATACCGCGAGCTTTTACCTGCGCAGCACAGCGAAGCCGGGCCAACTAGAGGCATCCATCCGCGCCGCCGTCTTCGAGATCGATCACGATCTTCCCATCGTCGGACTTGGCACGATGCAGCAGAAGGAAGACGATTCGCTCTTTCAGCAGCGGCTGATGGCCATGCTGGCCTGCGCCATGGCGGCGCTGGCGTTGCTGATGAGCTCCGCAGGGCTTTACGGCGTGCTCTCGTTCGCGGTCTCGCAACGAACGCCGGAGATCGGCATTCGCATGGCCCTCGGCGCAGGCCGCGCCGCCGTGGCCTCGATGGTTCTGCGCAGGCTGTCGGCGCTGTTCCTTGCCGGATTGATCGTTGGCGCGCCTCTTGCGTGGGGTGCGTCGCGCATCCTTGCATCGCTCACGCAGATCAAAGGGAATGCCGCGTGGCTCTTTGCCGGTTGCGCATTCCTGATGGCGGTTGCATCCCTGCTGGCCGCGCTTCTGCCGTTGCGACGCGCGTTAACCGTCGATCCTGTGCAGGCCTTGCGCGCGGAGTAGACGCTGAAACCTTCGGAACTCCCAAGGATCGGAGGATGAGCAGATTACTTCGGCGGCTGTTGGTGGTGCAGTTGCCGCAGCGCCCGGTCCAGCCTTTCATCGTCCCGGTCTCTTCCACCCAAATTGCTTAAGTTCTGAAAGCCGCCTTTCCAATTCAGCGCGCATTTGGTTCAGTTTGAGCGCCTCTTCCCACCCTGCCTGCTTTTCCACTTCCGTCATTTGTGCTCGTACATGTCTGAGTTTTGCTTCAAGTAAATTTGCTT
>JASHPD010000331.1 GCA_030038315.1 Acidobacteriaceae bacterium | reverse complement strand
TACGAGGTCCAATGGCCTCACGCAATCAATCCAGCCCGCAACCTGCCTGCTCCACAGCTCCTGCTGTGGAGCCTATCGCCTCAGAATCTCGATGTCCTATTCATGCCATCTCCTTTGTTTCCGAAGGGTAGAAGGTTTCGTGGGCGACGCCGAAGCTGAGAGTCATGCCCGCACCGCCGAGGCCGGTGATAATCTCGACACCTTCAGCGGGTTGCAGACGCAGATAGGGCTGCTCGGGATGCTTGGCATATACGCCGTACCATCGTTCGCTGACGGAAATACCGTCAGGCACGCGGAGGTAGGTGTCGAGATGGCGCAGAATAAGGCCGTCAATTTCACCGGAATTGAAGGGCGTAACGGATGAGCCGTACTGATGCGAATCCCCCAGCGTGAGTTCGCCCGCCGTAGTTTGGGAGACCATGGTGTGAATGCCGAAGTGGTCGTACTCCGGCGATTCTCGGGCAATGCGGCTGCGCAAGGCGCCAAGTGAGGAGCAGACGGTGAAGGAGGGATAAAAGCGGAAGGTAAGACCTCCGGCCAGGGCAGGTCCCAGACTCCAGCTTGCGGACTGCGGCGGAGTGCGCAGCATTTGCAGGCGGCAGCAGACGAGGCCGCTGTTCGCAAAGAGCTCGGGATAGAGCACGTCGAAGTCTGCGCCGTTGCAGATCAGGATGCGGTCGGCGCACCACTCACCTTTCGTCGTGCGGACGCGCGGCGGGTCGATGTGCAGGGCGGTGCAGTTCCACTCGAACGAAACTGCATAGCGCTGGGCAAGGAATTCCGAAAGCCGGCGCAGCACTTCCCGCGGGTCAACCATGATTTCGGTTTCGCTCTTGAGCGCGCCGAGCACGGTGTCGCGGCGAAGAGCCGGACTGCAGGCGAGCGCATCGGCGCGGTCGAGCCAGGAGCATTGGTAGCCCAGCGCAGGCGCCAAGGCGGCGAATTCCATGCCCACTTGCTGCTCGTCATCGCGGCAGGCTACATGAAGCGAGCCTGTCCGGCGGCTGGGGATTCCGGCTTCCTCAAGCATCTCGATCCAGAGCGCACGGCTCTCGAAGGCTAGTTTCAGCATAGGGCCGGCCGGCTGGCCGATGGGCCACAGGAGGCCGAAGTTGGCGATGGAAGCGCCCAGCGCTGCAGGCCGGCGCTCAAGGACAGCTACGGAACGGCCCGAGCGCGCAGCGATCCACGCATGTGCAAGGCCGACGATACCTGCACCGATGACCAGAATCTCTACGTTTCGTGAACTCACAAAGCAAGCTTATAGCGGAATATTGGAGAGTTTGAGGGCTGAACGGTTAATCGGCGAGGCTTTACCGGTTTGGGACCGGGCGCCGAGGGTGCAGATGATGCCGGAGAGAATAGCGAAGAAGACAAAAAGATCGAAAAGCCGGTTCCAGCCATAGCGGGCAACAAAAAGGGTAGCCAGCAGCGGCGAGATAGCCTGCCCGATGGAGCCGATGCCGTTGACGAAGCCAATGGAGCGACCATGAATGTGGGATGGTACCGCATCGAGGACGGCCATGCCGGACATGAGCAGGTCCGAACCGTGGATTAACATGCCCATGAGCGAGACCGAAACCACCATGCCGAATGTGCCGGAGCCGGCCAGGAGCGGGTGCAGCAGGCAGACAAATGCGAGCGCGTAGAGCATGACTGCTCCGAGCTGCATGTGGCGGCCCATGAGCCAGCGCTCGACGATATAGCCGACGGCGATGGGGCCGGCTATGCCGAGGATTTCGAAGCACGAAGCGATGTGGGCCGCCGACCAGTTTGTATAGCCTCCGCTCGAGACCAGGTAGCGCGGCAGCCAAAAGAGCAAGGTGTACCGGGTCATTTTGAGGAAGAAATACATGGCGGCGATGTACCGGATATTGCGGTCGCCGAGTACCCTGCGCCAGCCCTGGCCGGAACTGGCGGAAAATCCCTGTCGCGCGCCTTCAGCCGTCCGCGGCTTGGGCATTTCGCGGGTTTCGAAATAGAAAAAGAGCGCTGCGAACAACAGAATTGCGGAGACGACGAGATAGGCCGGCTCAAAGCCGCTGCGCGCGGCAAGGCCGGTGTGGACCGTGAGCCACATGGTGAGGGAGCTGGCGAGAAAGCCGCCAAGAATGTAGCTGGTGCTCCACCAGCCCAGGACGTGGTCGCGTTCGCCACGGCCAAACCAGCGGCCGAACAGTTGCAGCAGCGCGGGCCAGCCGAATCCCTGGCCGAAGCCATTGCCGAACTGCAGCAGCAAGATCATTTGCGGAGAAGCGATGGCTAGCGATGCGGTGCAGAGGACGGAGAGCGCGGCTCCGGCAAGCGCGACATGGCGCGCGCTGAAGCGATCAGCCAGTTCGCCGCCGACAAATTGCGCAATGGCGTAGGCGACTCCGAAACAGGCCAGCTCTGCGGCCAGATGGGAGGCCGCAGAGCCGGCTACGGAGCCCAGATCTTTGCGGCAGATGTAATAGCCGGCATAGAGCAGCCACGCGCCGGAATAGAGCCGGCTGGACCATGCGGCAGTGGAAAGATTTCCTCGGCTCATGGCGCAACCTCAAGCGAGGCTTGCATCTCGCGGAAGGGTATGCGGACAACCGCCGGTTCGCTGTGAGGCGAGGCAGGAAAGACCGCCTGAGTGATGGTGTAGGGCTGGAAGCTGTCGGCTAGCGCTGCCGGGAAGGCGCTCTGGTCGCAGAGCCGATCCACGAGCATACGAATATCATTGTCGTCGACACCATCAATCCAGAGGATGGGGCGCGGGCCGTTGACGATCGTGAGCAGCGCTCCGCGGGTTCCATTGGATTGAGGCGATTGACGATCGAGAATTCGCCGCCCTGTTGGAGTATCTCCGATAACGAAGCGGCTGGCTAAGCCGACTGCTGTTCCATCGGGAAGACTGGCGGGGAAACCGGAAAGCGAATCGGGCTGCCCCACGGGACCTTCGGCAGCACCGATATAAACGAGCATTCCGTCCGCGGCTTGAGCCGGCGTGCTGACGAGTGTGAAGCTGTGATGAAGTTGCCCGGCAAGGTCGAAGAGCGGAGCGGCAAACTTGAGCGCGCGGAGATCCATCCCGTCCTGCGGGCCATTGGCGGCTTCGCCGGTGGAGTTCCCCGCAGAGTTGCTTGCATGTGGGGGCTCAAGATACAGCAGCGCCTTGCCGTCGGGAAGAACGTGGTTCCAGAAGAGGAGAAACGAGTGGGACTGGGCGAACTCCGAGCGTAGAAAGACGATGCACAGGAACAGTGCGAAGAGAGTGGGAGCGGCCAGCCGATAGAAGGATAACGCGGGGGCTGGTGTGAGCGATGGCGGGGCTTCCTGCGCGGGCGATTCGATAAAGGAGCAATAGAAGACCGGAATGTAGGTTCCCGCCGGCAGGCCAAAACAGTACTTCGCAGTGCTTTCCAGGCTCTTGTTGTGGGCGTTGAGCCGCTTGCGGACATCGTTAGCGCGGACGCGCACGCAGGCGTCGGTGGCGGTATCGTAGCTTGCGTCGCGGCCGAGCAGCACCATACCGATAAGCCGTTCCTTGAGCACCTCGGTGTCGTCTTCAAGGGAATGGAGGACGATGTGCCGCAGGAACTCACAGCTCTTGGGGCTGGTGCGGAATGGAGCGCTTTTGCAAACCGCTTCGAGGGCTTCGCGGAGCTGTGCGCTGTGCTTCGCGAGCTCAGGGCCCGGTATTTCCTGCCAGCCGTCCATTGCCGATGCTGGGAACCATGCTTTATCAGGCAAGGGCATGTCGAGGGTTCCTTCTTTACTTGTGTACTTCGTGAGCTGGGGAATGGGGAACCGATCATCTGCAAGAGCCGATCGACGCTGACAGCATGATATGTCGCGGCGTGTTACAGGCAGATGACGGCGACGATCTTCTCGGCGCAGCAAGGTGGCTTTCACATTCGATTCGTCTTTTGTGCGCCTTAGAGAGTCGCTAACGTGGGTGCATTGGGGACTTAACCTGCCGAACGTTTCCGTTGACGGCACTTACGCCTGAGGCTGGAGGCAGTCGCATTCGGTCCACATTCTTTTGGGACCCAACCGGCAGGAGAGAGACAACCACGTGGGCAAATTGGTTCGACCGGAGGCGGCGATCTCAGGAAGCCGCGGTCAGCGGAAGATTTTCGCGGTTACATGGCTCACGTACGCCGGGTTCTACCTTTGCCGGAAGAACCTGAGCATTGCTTTGCCGGCCTTGCACACCGCCTCCGGGCTGGGGAGCATGGACCTGGCCAACATCGTTTTCGGCTACAGCCTGCTGTACGCCCTGGGGCAATTCGGGTGCGGTTTTCTGTCGGACCGGTTTGGTCCCGGCCGTGTGGTGGGGACGGGCCTGGTTTTGATCGTCGCCGGCAACCTGCTGATGGGATTCAACGGCTCGCTGCTATGGCTGCTGATCTTTGCCTGCGTCAACGGAATTGGGCAATCGACCGGATGGTCGGGCCTGGTGAAGATCATGGCCAGTTGGTTCAGCAGCCGACAGCGAGGCGTAGTGATGGCGTGGTGGGGAACGAATTACGTCCTGGGCGGATTCTTAGCCACGGCTTTCGCCACGTGGGCCGTCTCGCAGCAATGGCTGCTTCCGAGCCTGGGATGGCGCCGCGGGTTCATTCTGCCGGCCGCGGTGCTGGCTGTGGTGGCTGTCGCGTTCTTTCTGATGGTGCGGGATGCGCCGGAAACAGACCAATCCCGGGATTCGGCGAAGGCGGCGGGGCCAATCCCAGATCCAATCCCAGATCCAATCCCGGACGGGCACGCCAGCCATGCGGCCTGGCGCGAAGTGCGCGCGTTGCTCAGTAACCGTGCAATTTGGCTGATTGGAGCCTCGTACTTTCTTCTCGAAATGTGCCGGTATGCCCTGATGTTCTGGCTGCCTTATTACATGGTTAACCGGCTGCATTACGGCCTGACGGCGTCGGGGTATCTCTCTTCGCTGTACGAACTGGTTGGCGTCGCAGGGGCGGTGACGGCCGGCTACATCTCGGACCACTGGATGCAGTCGCGCCGCGCACCGGTTTCGGTGCTGATGCTGTGCGGGTTCAGCATGGTGGTACTGGCGCAGACGGCGACGGCGAGTTTAAGCCCGGTTACGACCGGTGTGGCCATTTCTTTGGCTGGTATGCTTTCGTATGGTCCGGACACGTTGCTTTCTGGAGCGGCCGCCCAGGACATCGGGCAGGCAAAGGCCGCTGCGACGGCTTCCGGGCTGATCGACGGAATCGGGCACCTGGGAGCATTGATTTCGCCTTACCTGGTGATTTATGTCAGCGAACATTACGGGTGGGACCGGCTGTTCCTGGTCTTTGCGGCGGCAGGATTTGCGGCGGCGGGGATGTTAATTCCACTCTGGAATCTGAAGCCGTCGGATCACTCGGAGACGATTGCGCCTCCGCTGGGACCACTGGATCGGGAGCTGACGAGCAATCTATGAGCGACTTCGAGAGCAACGCAATTTCGCAATCCGAAGGTGACGTGAACCTCTCGACGGCGCGCGTGGCATGGCAAAGCGAGCATCTGGATGCGGAGACGCGCGCCCTGCTCGAAGAAGATGCGCGCTTTTTCCTGCATCAGTCATTGTCGTCACCCTGCCTGAATGTTCTGAGCGCGTGTGAAGGCAGTTTCCTGGTCGATACACAGGGGCGAAAATACCTGGATTTCCACGGGAACAACGTGCACCAGATTGGGTTTGGAAACCCGAAGGTGAAAGCAGCGGTGATGGAGGCGATGAACGAGCTGCCTTTTTGTACGCGCCGTTACACGAATCGCTATGCGATCGCACTGGCGCGTAAGCTGGCTGCCATTTCGCCGGGAAACCTGGACAAATGCCTGTTCGCGCCGGGTGGCGCGGAGGCCATCTCGATGGCAGTGAAGCTTGCGCGTCTGGTTACTGGGCGCTTCAAGACCATCTCGCTTTGGGATTCATTTCATGGCGCCACGCTGGACACGATTTCGCTGGGCGGCGAAGCACTCTTCCGTCGCGGCATGGGACCACTCATGCCGGGCGCCGAGCATGTTCCTCCGCCAGAGCCGCAACGGTGTCCTTTCCGCTGCGGGAAGAGCTGCACGCTCGCGTGCGCGGACTACATCGAATATGTTCTGGAGCGAGAAGGCGATGTGGCTGCGATCATCGGAGAGACGGTACGCAGCACGGGGACCATTCCGCCCAAGGATTATTGGCAGCGCATTCGTTCGCTGTGCGATCGCTATGGAGCCCTTCTGATTCTCGATGAGATTCCGCACGGGCTGGGGCGAACGGGTTCGATGTTTACCTGCGAGCAATATGGAATCGTCCCGGACATGCTGGTGATCGGCAAAGGCCTGGGTGGGGGAATGCTGCCAATCGCAGCGCTGCTTGCGCGCCAGGATCTCGATCTCGGTGGCGGGCTGGCGCTGGGTCACTTCACTCACGAGAAGAATCCCGTGCTGTGCGCCGCGGCTCTCGCCACCATCGAGGTCATCGAAGCGGAGAATCTGCCCCGGCGCGCGGCGGAACTCGGCGCGCATTTCCGTACACGGCTGAAGGAGCTCGAAGCGCGTCATCCCATCATTTATGACGTGCGCGGTCTCGGCCTTCTCTCTGCGCTGGCGCTCCGGCGCGCGGACGGATCGCCGGCTGAAGCGGAGACCGAACAGATCCTGTATGCGGCGCTGAGCCGCGGGCTCAGTTTCAAGACATCGATGGGCAACACGATCGTACTCACCCCGCCGTTGACCATTGAAGAGGAACATTTGAACGCCGCGATCGAAATCCTGGATGCGGCATTCTCCGCGCTGTAATAAAAAGCAAGCCATCCCTGAACAGACCTTTCATCTATCTCATGACGATTCTGTAAAAGATGGTTCAGCCGCGCGATCCCACACGGACCTTAAAAATTGATCTGTCTATTTCTGCGGTTTGAAGAGCAGATGCCCATATTTTGCGCAAGAGATTCATGTTTTGTTCCATGCCAGAATTTCACACAGCCTGCACGGCCCTGAATAAAGAGGCTTCCGTCGCTGAAGAAATTGGCCGGCGAATGGGCCGGCAGTGCCCAGAACGTGCGTCCTATCGCGGCTTAACCTGCTGAACGTATCGGGATATCGCGGAACCGCCTAACACTCAGCACAGAAGCGCAACATTTTGGAGGGGTCGACAAAATGAAAATCAACAAGAGTTTCAGGCGGAGAAGACATGCCTTTCCACTCGCAGGCCTTTTGCTGGGCCTACTGTCAGTAGTTCCGCCGGCGCCCGGACAAGCCGTACATGGGGCGATTGTCGGTTCCGTGACGGATACCACCGGCGCTGTGGTGCCAGGCGCCACCGTAATCCTGACTGACACCGATAAAGGAGTTGTGCGCACTACGACTAGCAGCGCAATCGGCGACTATCAGTTTCTGGATGCTCAAGCGGACCACTATAACGTAGAGGTTAAAGCTCGCGGGTTCGAGAAGTGGTCTACGACAGGATTGCAGTTGAGTACTCTACAAACCCTCCGTATCGATGCTAAGCTCGTCGTCGGCAGCGCCTTGACGACCGTACAGGTCTCGGGCGAAAACACTGGCGTGATCCAGACGGAGACGCCAACGATCACTACCACTTTCAACTCCGATGATGTGACGAACCTTCCGACAAACTTCCGCGCCAGTTCGGCAGGTACGTCGATTCTGGGCGCGATGTACGCCATGCCCGGTGTGCAGGCGGACCAGGGGGCATATTCGGTTGAGGGTAACCTGCCGTTCACATCGGACATGACCGTGGATGGAATCACGAACATTCAGGTCGGAAGCAGCGGCAATCCTGTCCTCTTCCCCAGCGCTGACGACGTGGCTTCCATTCAGCTTACCGGCGTACTGGCGCCTGCTGAATTTGGCGACCCGGCCCAGGTGTCGGTCACGACCAAAGGAGGCACGAATACACTTCATGGCTCCGGATGGGAATATCACCAGAACTCCGGCATGAACGCAAATACTTTTGGGTCCACCGTCAGGCCGCACGTGGTGGCAAACACCTTTGGCGGCAAGCTCGGTGGCCCGGTGGTGATTCCTCACTTATATAACGGCCGGAATAAGAGCTTCTTCTTCGGCGATTACGAAGGCTTCCGTCTTCCGGAGAGCGTGACTATGGAAGCCGTGGTGCCAACATCGGCTATGAAAAACGGCGATTTTACAGACTACTCAAACCCCTCGGCAACCTACACGGGCCTGACTGATCCTTATACGGGCGCCAGTTGGGGCAATACAATTCCATCCGGGGACATAAGTTCGATCGCGCAACAGTTTTTGAAGTTTTATCCCGACCCGAATACGCCGGCAACGTTGACAGGGGGCGGCACAGTTCCCACGACCGCTTACGTGAACGGAGAATCGGCAAACTACTATAGCAACGTATCCCAGCCTACGCACTCGGATCAGGTAGATGTCCGCGGCGACCAGTACTTCGGCTCGAACCAGAAGATACTGCTGTGGGGCCGCTATAGCTACTACAACTTTCCGAGTGTTTCGGCGTATAACCTTAATTTCGATCCCAGTACAAACATCTATGACTCATCGAATCTTGTTACAAGCCTTAGCTGGACGATCAAGCCGAACCTGATTAACGTTTTTCTCTTTGGCTTCACGCGCTGGACCAATGGAGATGCCAATCCTTTTAACGGCGTAGCCTTCACGCAGGGCCTGGGCCTCACGGCATTGAACGATCTTTGGTACAACGGCTTCCCGTATATTGCGTTCACCAATATCACCTCTCCGCCGTCGGGACGGCTCAACGATAGCGATATCGACAACACGTACTCCTATAACGAAAGCCTGTCATGGACCAAGGGAGTTCATGCCATGAAGTTTGGCGGCGATGTTCGCGCCTACACGTACATCGGAGCGACCGGGATAACCAACGGCGATAACTATGGAAACTTCTACTTCAATAATGGAAACGGTGTCGGTACGTTCACGGGAGTTGATTTTGCCGACTTCCTGGTGGGCATTCCCGATAGCTCAACATACGACACTGCCGAGGGAGACATTGACGGCACGGCCGCGGAGTACCACATATACGCCGAGGACCATTGGAGAGTCACGCCAAGACTTTCAGTCGACTACGGCGTGCGATATGAGTACCGCCCGGGCTTCTATGACAAGAGCGGCTTCTATGCCAATATGGATTACAGCGTGCCGCTCTCGGCAGAGGTTGTCTATCCCACCTTTCCAAAACCAAACCTTCTGTCGGTATCCACTCTTCAATCTTCCAATGCCTGCGACCCGGACGGCGTGAACACTACAAACAGCGCGACTGTGAACGGCGCGCCATGTATGCCGGTTGTCTCCAACACGGATGCGCATCTGCCAAGAAGCCTGCGCTACGTGGATAAGAACCGCGTCCTGCCTCGCCTGGGCTTTGCCTATCGCTTGACGAACGACGGCAGGTGGGTTGTGCGCGGAGGCTTCGGCTTGTACAACGTCACCATCATGGGCCAGACGTTTCATTCCCTGACTGGAACCGTTCAGGGCAATTCGTCGGCGTATACGAACGCCATCAGCCCAACCACGGGCCAACCGCTTTACACATGGCCGGAGATCGGTTACGGCTCCGGTACGAGCGGCTGCACCAACTGCTACGGCACCAACGAATTCAACGCAAGCATTGACATTCACTATCACGATGCGGAGACAGCCCAGTGGGCCTTGACCGTCGAGCATGACCTGAGCCGCGGCTACGGTGTTCGCGCGTCGTATACAGGTTCCGAAACGGCTCATCTGAATTTAAAGCAAGATGAGAACACGCTGCCGCTTTCGAGCACTGTTTCGGCCTATAATCAGCCGCTCAGCGCTCGCAGATTCCCTAACTGGGGCGTCCTGATGAACTATGGTTCCCAGGCCAATGCGAATTACAACGCACTGGAAATCGAAGCCAAGCACCACATGCAGAACGGCCTTCAGTTCGACTCGACATTCACCTGGGCCAGGGCTCTGTCGAATAACACCGGCGCCTCCGACACCCAGTACTCCGGCGAGCGTGGCGGCGGCGATTTTGCCTCCTGGGTGGATGACAAGAGGCTGGACTATGGAAATACGCCAGGTCCTCGCCGCCTGCATTGGCTGACCACCGCGATCTACGAGCTCCCCGTCGGACGCGGCAGACAGTTCGGCTCAAACATGCCGCGGGCTCTCGATGCCGTCATCGGCGGCTGGCAGTTGAGCAATATCTTTACCTGGCAGACGGGTGCGTATCTTACGCCAACTTTCTCCGATGGACTAGGAGACCCATCCGGTACAGGCTCGGGGCTCGCAGAGACTGCGGCTGGGTGGGAGCCCACAGATGCTTCCCAACACCCGGACCTCGTAGCAGGCACAAGCTGGAAGCCCTCGCACCAGGGCCGTAATGGCTGGATCAACCCCGCCGCGTTTGCCTGTCCCGGCTGGTCCGCCTGGCAAGCGGGCGAAGCGTGCGATACGGGCGCCGGTTACACTGCGAACGGAACACCGGTTTCCAGCTACGGTCCTGCGCTTCCCATCGGCCGCTTTGGCAATAGCGGAATCGGCACAGTGCAAGGCCCTGGCCTTATTGAGCTGGACAGCGGCCTTGCGAAGGTCTTCTCACTCCATGAACGTTTTAAGCTCCGGGTTGAGGCGAGTTTCACCAACGTAACGAACCACACCAACTTAAACGAGAATAACCTCAACCTGAATCTATCGAGTGCCAGCTTCGGCGTTATAACAGCGGGGCTCGGAGGCCGTAGCGGCCAGATCGCTGCGCGGCTGGACTTCTAGTCCTATCGCAGTCGACCGTTTGCACCGAAGGCGAAGTTAAAAGCCCGTATTGAAAATGAGGCATAGGACAAAACATGGCATCACGGCGTGATTTCTTGAAGTTGGCGTCGCTGCTCGCGGCGGGCGGCTTTGGGCAGCAGATGCTGCCAGCGATAGTGCGGGCTGCGTCGATCGATCCGGAGCAGGGATCGACCTACCTGGATGCGGAGCACGTCGTGATTCTCATGCAGGAGAATCGTTCCTTCGATCACCTCTACGGCGCCCTGCGCGGCGTCCGCGGCTACAACGATCCGCGCGCGATCACGCAGCCTGGAGGCAATCCGGTATGGCTGCAGGCGAGCGCCTCGGGAGCGGTTCACGCGCCTTTTCGTTTCGATATCCGCAACAGCAGCGCCACCTGGCTGGGCTCGCTGCCGCATGGATGGACAGATCAAGGCGAAGCGCGCAACGACGGACGGCATGACCGCTGGATTCCGGCCAAGGCGGCCAGCGATCCGAAGTATGCCCATCTGCCGCTGACGATGGGCCACTACACGCGCGAGGATTTGCCGTTTTACTACGCCCTGGCGGACGCCTTTACAGTGTGCGATCAGAACTTCTGCTCGTCGCTCACGCCGACCGAGCCCAACCGGCTGCACATGTGGACGGGAACGGTGCGCGCCGAGCCGTCGATCCAATCCTTCGCCTATGTGCGCAACGACGATATGGGCTACGACAAGCAACTGGAGTGGACGACCTTCCCCGACCGGCTGGAGCGGCTGGGGATCTCCTGGCGCATCTACCAAAACGAGCTGAGCCTGCCCTCCGGCCTGACCGACGACGAAGATGACTGGCTGTCGAATTTCGATGACAATCCGCTCGAATACTTCACCCATTACCACGTACGCTTTACGCCTTCGCACCGGCGCTGGCTTGCGCAGCAGGAAATCTTGCTTGCGTCCGCGTTCCAGCAGCTCAACAGCGCGCCCCGCAGCGCCGAGACGGAAAAGCGTGTTGCCGAAGCGCAGCGGAAATTGGATGACGTGCGGCGCGACCTGGCCACATGGACCGATGCCGCCTTTGCGACGCTGCCAGAACATGAGCGGAACCTGCACCGCAAGGCATTCAGCACCAATGAAGGCGATCCGGACTTTCGCACGCTCACCGAGCTGCGCTATCGGCAAGACGGCGTGGATTGCTCCATGAACGTCCCGAAAGGCGATGTGTTTTACCAGTTTCGACGGGATGTCCAGAGCGGCAAGCTGCCGGCCGTTTCATGGATCGTTGCGCCCGAGGCTTTTTCCGACCATCCGTCGTCAGCATGGTTCGGCGCGTGGTATGTTTCGGAGGCGCTCAACATCCTGACGAGCGATCCCGAAGTTTGGAAGAAGACGATCTTCATTCTCTGCTACGACGAAAACGATGGCTACTTCGATCACATTCCGCCGTTTGTGCCGCCGCAGCCGGGGCGCACGGATACGGGGAAGGTTTCAGCCGGAATCGATCCCTCCGTCGAATATGTTTCCTCGGAACAGATCGAGGCGATGCGGCAGAAGGAGCCAAACTGGCCGGGAAAACCGGGGCCGATCGGGTTGGGATTCCGCGTGCCGCTCGTGATCGCGTCGCCGTGGAGCCGAGGCGGGTATGTCTGTTCGCAGGTTTTTGATCACACCTCGCTTTTGCAGTTCACCGAGGTGTTTCTGAGCCACAAGAAAGGCCAATCCGTCCGCGAAACCAACATCAGCGCCTGGCGGCGCACCGTGTGCGGCGATCTGACATCCGCCTTCCGGCCCTGGAACGCGCAGAGTTCGCATTTGCCCGAGCCGGTGCGGCGTGATCCATTCCTGATCTCGATCCAGGAAGCGCAGCTCAAGCCGATGCCTGGCGGGATGGAGCCGCTGACTCAGAAAGAGATCGAACAAGCGCGCATCTCGCCGCAAAATTCCTCGCGATTGCCAAGGCAGGAGAGCGGCGTGCGGCCGGCGTGCGCGCTGCCCTATGAACTAACGGCGGACGGGGTGCTCGCCGTGGATAGAAGCGCATTCACGATCGAATTTGCCGCCGAACGGCGGCTCTTCGGTGAGCGTGCAGTCGGCGCGCCGTTCCGCGTTTACACACCCGGGCGTGTGCGTGCGGCCGGCGCAGATACGGGCTTCGACGCATTCGAGATGGGACGCTCCTGGGACTACGCAGTCGCCGCTGGAGACAAGATTGCAGACCACTTCCCGCTTCAGCTCTTCGATTCGGAAACGTACCATCTGTACGTCTATGGCCCGAACGGTTTTTTTCGCGAATTCCGCGGGGACGCCCGCGATCCGCGGCTGACTGTGAGCTTTCTAAGTACCTCTCAAAGCGCATCGCTTAAAGTTGTGAATCGCGATCCCTCGCAACCACTGACGGTGACGATTGACGATCTTGCCTATGGCGATGCTCCGCATACGGCTGCAATCGCAGCGGGAAGTTCGTCGGAGTTGGCCCTGAATCTCGAACCGAGCTTCGGTTGGTATGATCTGCGGATTCGCGTTGCTGGCGCCGGGCGCTATGAACAGCGGTATGCGGGAAAAGTGGAAACAGGCCGCGAGAGCTTCACTGATCCCGCGATGGGAACGGGACGATCTGGGATTTGACAGAAAAGATCGGACCCATGAAACGCGCCTCGCGGATGTCCCCTCAGGCCGCGCTAAACCTTATCAACACCGGCCACCACCGCACCTCAAACAGATCTCGAACGGACAAAACGAAAATCCTCAGGAAAGACGCCGCAATCAGGCGAATTTCAACGAGTTCCCAATGCTGCCAGCCTCGTCGAATCGGGATACGGCAAGGGCCGCAGCAGCACTCTTTCGACAATGGAGAGAATTGCCGTTGTCGCGCCGATCCCGAACATCAGCATTAACACTGCGGTGATGGCAAATCCCAGAGAGCGGAGCAGGTGGCGAACTGCGACTTTCAGATCACGAAGAAGAGAGAGTATAAGAACCTTATGTACAAAAGCAGCGCGCTCCGATATGCAGAGAAATTTATGGATTGCAGCATCCGCCGAGATTTTTCGATTATTCGATAAGGGCAAACGGAAATCTAACCCGCGGAAGAACGGATAGGGATCTGATCTCTTCCGAGTTCAACAAGTTTTTGACGGCCTGCGCTGCTCATTTTCACTTTCTGGCCGCCGGTGAGCACCACCGTCCCTTCCGTTCTGCCTTCACGATAAACTTCCCTTATCCGGTCAAGGTTCACAATCGCCGACCGATGAATGCGAATGAACTGTCTGGGGTCCAGGCGGCCCTCCAGCTCGCTAATCGTCTCGCGCAGCATGTATCGATGCCCGTTGACATGCAGGCAGCAGTAGTATTGTGCCGCTTCAATCCAATCAAGTTTCTCTGCTGGAAGCAGAACTTCCTTTTCGCCATCTTTGACAAGAAACCGCGAAGCATAGAGCTTTGCGCCCTCGACTGGATTTCGTGCCAGATTGAGTATTGCAGCGAGCTGATCTTGCGTCAGGAGGGCGGTCTTGGCGGCGATCTTCTCCCGCACCCGCTCCAGAGCCAATGTCAACCTTTCAGCGTCCACCGGCTTGGTCAGGTAGTCCGCGGCATG
>JASHPD010000330.1 GCA_030038315.1 Acidobacteriaceae bacterium | reverse complement strand
TGCCAGCTCCGCAGCCGCAAACTGTTTGAAAGCACGCTCACCGAGCTGAAAGCCATCGCCGCCGCCGCCGCCCACGGCGTCAGCAAAATGTGAAATGCCGGATAAAGAACGCCCGCCGCCAGCGGAATTCCCACCAGGTTGTACCCCGCCGCCCAGGCCAGATTCTGCCGCATAATGCGCAACGTCCGGCGTGCAAGGCCAATCGCCGCCACAACCGCCTGCGGATCGGAGCGCAGCAGCAAAACATCGCCGGCTTCCTGCGCCAGATCCGCGCCCGTGCCCATCGCAATCCCCGCATCGGCCTGCGCCAGCGCGCCCGCGTCGTTGATCCCGTCGCCCGCCATCGCCACGCGCGTGCCGCCCTGTTGCAACTCGCGAATGCGAGCCAGCTTGCCCGCGGGATCAAGCCCGGCCTCCACTTCATCAATCCCGGCCTGCCGCGCAATCGTTCTCGCCGCAGGCTCGGAGTCGCCCGTCAGCATCATCGCGCGCACGCCGGCCTTGCGCAGCGCGGCGATTGTGCTGGCAGCGCTGGGCCGCAGGGAATCCTTCGCGTCAAAGTACGCGGCAGGCGCGCCGTCAATCGCTATCCAAAGCCGCGTGACACCCGCCGCAGACTTAGCCACGCTGTCCGGCAAGACCATAAACATCTCGGCAAAGAGTGCGGCATTGCCCAGAATACATTCGCGTCCTTCCACGCGCGCCGTCAGCCCGCGCCCGGGAAAAATCTGTACATCCTCCGCAGGTTGCCACGTAAGGCCAAGCTCGCGCGCATAGTTCATGATCGCAGCGGCAAGCGGATGATTCGACCGCTCCTCAGCCGCCGCAGCCATGCGCAGCAGTGTCCGGTCATCGAAAGCCCCGAGCGAGTACACGCCTTCGAGCACCGGCCGTCCCACGGTCAGCGTGCCCGTCTTGTCCAACGCAATCGCGTCCACGTTCGCCAGCCGCTCCAGCGCTTCGCCGCCCTTGAAGAGCACGCCCATCTGCGCGCCGCGTCCCACGGCCACAGTCAGCGCAGCGGGAACAGCCAGTCCCATCGCGCAAGGACAGGCAATCACAAGCACCGCAACGGTAACATCGAGCGACAGCGCCAGCGAGTGCGTAATCACCATCCATACAACAAACGTGAGGGCCGCAAGCACCAGCACCGCCGGCACAAAAATCGCGCTCGCCCGGTCGGCCAGCCGCTCCATCGGCGCCCGCGAACCCTGTGCCTGCTCCACCATCTGCGTAATGCGAGCAAGCACAGTCTCCTCGCCAAGTGATTCCGCAAGGCACTCCACGGCGCCGTCATAATTCAGGGAGCCTGCAAGCACGCGGTCGCCAGCCACACGCTCCATCGGCGTCGCCTCGCCCGTCAGCATCGACTCATCCACCGTCGTGCGCCCGCTGGCCACCGTAGCATCCACAGGGAAACGCTCGCCCGGCAGAACAAGCACGCGATCTCCAAGACGAATCTCTTCGAGCGGTACAATCGCCTCAACGCCATCCACAATGCGCCGCGCCGTCACAGGCTTCATGCGGCTCAGCGCATCGAGCGCCGCAAGCGCGCGATGCTTCGCGCGTTCTTCCAGCGCCTTGCCCAGCAACAGAAAGCCCAGAATCAGAAGAACCGCGTCGTAATAAATCGTCGGCGCAGAACCATGCTGAATTGCAGAAACAACAGTCGAGTAAGCCGAATATACAAACGCCACGCTTGTGCCCAGCGCCACCAGCGTATTCATATTCGTAGTGCCATGAAGCAACCCGCGCCACGCACTGCGGTAAATACTCAGCCCCGCCCACGGAGCAACAATCGCAGTCAGCGCGAGCAGAGCCCACGGCACAACCGGCTCGCTGCCCAGCCTCATCCCCAGCAGCATGGCCACAATGCCCGCCGCGATCGCAACGGACGCCTTCAGCCCCGTGCGCACATTTACCGCTGGTTCCTGCGCGGCATCGCCCTCCGCCCGCGGCAGCACAGCGTCATACCCTGCATTGCGAATCGCCGTGACCAGCGCCTCCGGTTGCGCCACAGCCGGATCAAAGACCACATGCGCGCGATGCGCCATCAGGTCCACACGCGCATTTTCCACGCCGGTCGTCGAGCGCAGGGCATCCTCCACGTGGTGCTGGCAGGCCGCACAGGTCATGCCCACCACGGGCAGCGTGATCGATTCTGTGTGTTGCGTCTCCACCTCAGCGCCCCGCGTGCGCCGCCTCGAGATGGGCCTTGTATCCCGCCCTGGCAAGCGCCTCAACAGCCTTTTCAGAAGCCTCAGGCTGCGCTGACTCAAAGCGCGCCGCGCCCACGCGAACCTCCTTGACATCCAGTCCGCCCACACCGGCTAACGCCTGGCTCACGCGGCGAACGCAGCTTCCGCAGTGCATTCCATCAATCTGCAACGTAATTTCAGCCATCCTCTGCTCCTTTTTTAAGGATGCTCCCGTCGCGAGAACGATTCAAGCGCAACGTCTCACAGCAATTATCCTCTTGTTGTTCCGTGAGGCGGCATTATCGTAGGAATGTATGCAACGCGAATTTCCAGCCGCGCCTCTGGCCGGCGTCGGTGCGGTTGTTATCCATCGCGGCCGTGCGTTGCTCGTACGCCGCGGCGCCGAGCCCGCGCTCGGCCAATGGTCCATCCCCGGCGGCCTCATCGAGCTGGGCGAATCGCTCAGGGAAGCCGTCATCCGCGAAGTCCGCGAAGAAACAGGCCTCATCGTCGAGCCTGTCGAGCTGATTGAGCTTCTCGATCGCATTTACGAAGAGGGCAGCCGGGTGCGATACCACTATGTAATCGCCGATTATCTTTGCCGCGTCACCAGCGGCGAATTGCGCGCCGGCTCCGACGCCGCCGAAGCGCGCTGGGTCGAACCCGCCGCGTGGAACAGCGGCTCCACGCTCGCGCTCGATCCCATCACCACGCGCGTCATCGAAGCAGGATGGCGGCGCGCCGCACAACGAGAGGAAAAAGAGTGAAAATTTCGCGCAGGCTGCTGTGGGTCCTCGCCGTTCCAGTGCTGCTCATTGCCGCGCTCGGTGTCTGGTTCTATCTCCGTCCGGTTAGCTTTTTCAACGCGCAGATCGATTTCCAGTTGGAAGCCAACGGGGTGCACAGCCGCTGGGTCACGGTCTCCGGCTACAAAGTGCACTACTTTGTCACCGGCCCAAAGAATGGCCCCATCGCAGTGTTAATCCACGGCCTCGGAGGTCGCGCCGAGGACTGGCGCAATCTCATTCCGTATCTCGCCTACAACGGCTACCGCGTCTACGCGCCCGACCTGCCAGGCTACGGCCGCAGCGAGCAGCCCGCAAATTTCTCCTACTCCGTCTCCGATGAGGCAAACGTTGTTCTCGGCTTCATGGACGCGCTCGATCTGCATCAGGTGGACCTTGCCGGCCACTCCATGGGCGGATGGATCGTGCAGCTCATCGCCTATCATCACCCGGACCGCATTCGCCGCCTGATGATCTTCGACAGCGTGGGTCTCGACGTTCTTCCCGGCTGGGATACGCGCCTCTTCACGCCAACCAATGTCGAGCAGCTCGACGAATTGGAAGCGCTGCTCATGCCAAATCCGCCCACGCCGCCGGCCTTCATCGCCAGAGACATCCTTCGCCTCTCCGGCAAGAACGCATGGGTCATTCAACGCGCCATGGACCAGATGTGGACCGGCCGCGACGTTACCGACGCCATGCTCCCGCAGCTAAAAATGCCGGTGCTCCTGGTCTGGGGCGACAAAGACCGCATCACTCCGCTGCCGCTCGGCGAAAAAATGCACCAGCTCATTCCGCAGTCGCAGCTCGATGTCGTCCAGGGATGCGGCCATCTCGCTCCAGTGCAATGCGCCGACCGGGTGGGTCCGGTCGTAAAGCAATTTCTGTTCGCAAAATAACGCGCAAAAGCAAAGGGCCGCGCGAAGCGGCCCTTTGACGGCATGTATACAGCGCGGCTAGAGCATTTTTCCTGATGGTCTAGAGTGCAGGGTGGGATGCAAGACTTGCTCTACAGCAACACGAAAACCGCTCTAAACGCCAATCACTGCGCAAAGCTCCTTCACCGCCGCCGCACTCTTTTTCAGCGCCGCGTCCTCCTCGGGCGTCAGCTTGATCTCGATAATCTGTTCAAGCCCCGCTGCGCCCAGCTTGCACGGCACGCCGATGTAGTAGCCGCTGATGCCGTACTCGCCTTCGAGATAAGCCGCGCAGGGAAGGATCTTCTTCTTATCCTTCAGAATCGCCTCGACCATCTCCACCGTAGCCGCCGAAGGCGCGTAGTAAGCGCTGCCTGTCTTGAGGTACTTCACGATCTCCGCGCCGCCATCGCGCGTGCGCTGCACAAGCTGCTCCAGCCGCTCCGGCTTGATAAGCTCCGTAATTGGAATCCCCGCAACCGTCGAATAGCGCGGCAGTGGAACCATCGTGTCGCCATGCCCGCCCAACACAAAGGCCGTCACATTCTCCACGCTTACTTTCAGCTCTTCGGCAATAAAGGCGCGGAAGCGCGCCGAATCGAGCACACCTGCCATGCCGATCACGCGCTCGCGGTTAAATCCCGCCTGTTTGAATGCGGTCTGCGCCATCGCATCCAGCGGATTCGAGACGACGATCAGGATCGACTCTGGCGACTGCGCCACCACCTTCGAAACTACATCCGACATGATCTTGAAGTTCGTGTTGAGCAGGTCGTCGCGGCTCATGCCCGGCTTGCGTGCAATGCCGGCCGTGATAACGACGACATCCGAGTTGGCCGTGGCCGCATAGTCATTCGTGCCCGTTACCTGCACATCGCGCTTCTCAATCGGCATAGCCTCAAGCAGGTCCAATGCTTTTCCCTGAGGCACGCCTTCTACAACGTCAACAAGGACAACATCGGCCAGCTCCTTCGAGGCAATCCAGTGAGCCGCCGTAGCGCCCACATTGCCGGCGCCCACAATACTTACTTTTTTTCGCATCTCAATCTCTCCAGTGAACAGTAGACAGGGAACGGTGTTCCGGGCTCGTGCTTCTTTCATTTTCGCAGAGCCGAAAGCGCCTTCCGTGCGCCGTATCACATGTTGCCGATAATCCGCGCAGCAAACTCGCTCGTGCCCACCTTCGTCGCCCCTTGCGTCTGCCGCTCGAAGTCGTAGGTAACGAATTTCTGCACAATCGTCTTCTCCATCGCCGTCTCAATCAACCGCGCGGCTTCCTTCCAGCCGATAAAGTCCAGCATCATCACGCCGGAAAGAATCACCGAGCCCGGATTGATCACATCCTTGTCAGCATACTTTGGTGCCGTCCCGTGCGTAGCCTCAAACACCGCGTATCCATCGCCGATATTCGCTCCCGGCGCAATGCCAAGTCCGCCCACCTGTGCCGCCGCGGCATCGGAAATATAATCGCCGTTCAAATTTGAAGTCGCCAGCACGCTGTAATCTGCGGGCCGGATAATGATCTGCTGGAAGATCGAATCCGCAATGCGGTCGTTAATGAGAATTTTGTTTTTCCAGGCCCCATTTCCGTGCGTCCTGCCAATCGAATCCAGCACGCCTTTGACTTCCGCATACAGCTCACTGCGGAAGCCCTGCGGCGCAAACTCCAGCCCCGGTTCAATCAGCGCCGCATTCTGCTCGACTGTGATGTTCGGATTCGCCTCCACATTGCCCAGAATCCAGCTCTCGCGCTCGGTAACAGTCTGCTCGCGGAATTCCTGCGTAGCAACCTCGTAGCCCCACTCGCGGAAGGCGCCTTCGGTGAACTTCTGAATGTTGCCCTTATGCACCAGCGTGACAGTTTTGCGCCCCGTCTCCAGCGCATGGCGAATTGCATAGCGAACCAGTCGCTTGGTGCCGAAGATCGAAATCGGCTTGATGCCTACGCCGGAATCCGTGCGAACTTTTTTCTTGGTCTTCGAGAGCAGATCGTCATTCAAAAACGAAATCAGCCGCGCCGCGTCTTCCGAACCCTCCTTGAACTCAACACCCGCATAAACGTCTTCCGTGTTCTCGCGGAAGATCACGATGTCGAGTTTCTCCGGGTGCTTCACCGGGCTGGGCACGCCCTGGTAATACTTCACCGGTCGCACGCAGGAATAGAGGTCGAGAATCTGCCGCAGCGCCACGTTCAGCGAGCGAATTCCACCGCCCACCGGCGTCGTCAGCGGCCCCTTGATGGAAACCCGCAGATCGCGCGCCGCATTCACCGACTCATCCGGAAGCCACGTGTTGAATTGCCGGTAAGCCTTTTCGCCGGCAAAAATCTCAAACCACTTGATCGCGCGCTTGCCGCTGTAGGCTTTTTCCACCGCCGCGTCAAAAACCCGCTGCGAAGCCTTCCAGATATCGCGTCCCGTGCCGTCGCCCTCGATGAAGGGAATGATGGGGTTGTCAGGAACGGTGTAAGCGCCGTTGCTGTATTCAATGCGCTGCCCATCGGCGGGCAGAGAAAGACCGTTGTAAGTGGTTGGCATGATAGCGTCCATTCCTCAGGGATTGAAAAATTCAAAGAGGAAGGCTACCACCTGTGATTTGGAAGTGGCAATAATAAGTGACCCAGATCACTTTTCGTGCGCTTCGCCGAGAACATCGCCCTCAAACCTCGGAATCCCGAAGTGCCCGCGCAGATGCAGAATGTCTACCGGGCTCAAGTTGCCGGCTACCGTCACCAGCGTTACGCTGCGCCGCGTCTCGGCCAGAATCACCGCGCCGCGCACATTCACGCCATCGACCACCATCCAGACATCCGTGGTGCCGTTGCGCACCGGCCCGCCTGAGCCGGTCGTTGTAATGTAATGCTTCCATCCGCGCAGGTGATACGCCTCGCGGACCGCATTCACCGCTGCCTCGTCCGGCACGCCATTCGGCCCAAAGCGCAGCAGATGCACGCTCACGCCCTCAAGTTTGTTGATCGAGTCTCGCGTTGATTCCTCGGAATCCGGCAGAAGGCCAGCGGCGGCGCGAAGCAGGTTGCGGTCCAGGGTAAAGCTGTCCTTGATCTCGGCCTGCGCGCTCAGCGCCGCAAGCGCAGGCGGCGTCCATTCGAGCGGAACGGGATTGGACTGCGGTCCCGCATCCGCATCAGGAGCAGGCGCCGCTTGCGCCGGCGGCGGAGCCGTCTGCTGTGCCGGCGCGGCCTGCTGCACGGGATTCTGTTGCGCAAGCAAGCCCACTGCGGCCATCACGCAGCAGCACACAATCAGCCCTGTCCCTGCCATTTGTCTCATGGTCTCTGTGACACCCTTTGCAAAGAAAAGTTTCGCCCGGCGGCCGGAATTTTCTCCGCCACAACCCTCCATCAGGATTCCCTCAAAATCACAACGCATGTAAATGGCCCATAAAATTTTCTTCCATCCGTTTTCAGCCTTCGGAATGCGATACACTCAAGCGGGTACGCCTCCATTTGAGGCGACACTTTTCTGAGCCACACGGAGGGTACATAGAAATTGGGCAAGAGCATGGTCCCGAAGAAGCTGTTTTTCACCAAGGGCGTGGGGAAGCACAAGGAGCGCCTCACCTCGTTTGAGCTGGCGCTTCGGGACGCCGGTATCGCCAGCCAGAACCTGGTGCGCGTCTCCTCGATCTTTCCGCCGCGCTGCAAGGTCATCACGC
>JASHPD010000329.1 GCA_030038315.1 Acidobacteriaceae bacterium | reverse complement strand
GCCGGGTGCCCCATGTCTCCCGGTTTTGGAGACATGGGATCACGAGAGCCCCAAATTTTCTTTCCGAATTTTGCAAAGAATTATGGCCCAATATGCCACACTGGAATCAGCCGTAAAACATCAAGGCCCGGTTCCTACCCGAACCGGGCCTTTCGCATGAGGACAGAGCGCGCCGAAAAATTTTCAAGCGATAAAATAATTAAGCAACAAGGTAAACATAATCAACACCTTACACCAGAAAACCACCCCAACTATAAAATTTCCGTTTCCCCGGTCCGGCCTATTCACTCACCAGGCCGTATCGCCATCCAGGTAAGCGGCAAAGAAAGAGTTTGTCATCCTGAGCGAAGCAGGTCACGTTTTTTGTGACCTGTGTAGTCGAAGGATCTGCAGTTGCTTTTCGTCAGCACCCGCGTACACCGCCCAATTCCCAGAGAGTCTTGACGAACCTACTATGAATGCAGCCGGAAACGGGCAGCCGGCCGTCAACCGCCAACCCGCCACGCGCAAAACCGGAGTCCCCAACAAGCGATCCTGGCTTGTCGGGGTGGGAAGCGCGCTAACCCGCTGAAAACAAACAGTATCATTACCCTATAAAGCCGGATTTCCCGGTCGCCATCTATGTGCCGCCGTGAGCAAAACCGCAAAGGAGAACCCGCAACCCACTCAAACCAGACAATTTACAACCCGAGCTTCCACAGCCGCACAGCCAAGCCATTCCACAAAATCTCCACAGCCGCTGTGAAGCCAGAAACAAACCAAGCAAAATCAATACATTAGAAAACAAACTTCCACAGCAAACAGGAAAACCGGAGCAGAAAAACCTCAATGTTCCAGGTACTCCCAATAGGAATCCGTCAACTCCGCCCCGTGCTCATTGAGAATCCGCCGCGCCGCCCGCTCAATCTCCTCAATCACCCCATGGAGATAATCCCGCGACCGCGAAACCGCCGCCACGCCAATCGTCGCCGACTGCCAGGTAGTGTCTTCGTCCATCTCGGCTACGGAAGCATTGAACCCCTGCCGAAGCTGATCCTTAAGCGAGCGCACCACCTGCCGCCGGTCTTTGAGCGACCGCGCGTGCCCAATCCGAACCTCAAGCGTAAGCAGCGCAACCGCCATAGTCATGCCAAGTTTACTCGCCAGTAAGCGGCACTGGTGACTCCCGCCGCAGCGTGCGGTCATAAACCCACAGCAACCCGGCCGTTGCCACGCCCACGCCGCTTACCCACCACCAGATCAGTCCCGGCTGATGTCGAACCTCGCCAAAGTGATGAATCAGAAACCCGCCCAGCCATCCGCCCACGAGCGACCCAATCCCAATGGGCAGAAAGGCAAAGCCCATATACGTACCCTGTTGCCCTGAGGGCGCCAGTCGTGAGATGTACTCGTAGTAACGCGGCTGCTGCGTAATTTCACCTATGGCCACCACAACCAGCGTAACCGCGGCCATCATCACACTGGGATGCAGAATCAGTATCATCCACGCCATACCTGAGATCAGGGTACCCAGCATGATGCCTCGGAACGAAGCCATTTTCTGAGTCAGAACACTGACTGCCATCTGAAGCGTAATCACCGTGAGTGAGTCCGCCATCAGCAGCATTTCCGTATTGCTGCTTGGGTTCACGTACTCATGAATGTAGAGGGGAAGAATGATGAACTGCTGCCAGAATGCAATGTAATAGCCCGAAAAAATGATGAGAAAAAGCATGAACCGCCAGTTCGACGTAACAGTTAAGAAGTTTCTGGCCACCTGGCTGAGGCTTTCCGTCTTCGCTTCGCCCAGGCGGCGTGGCTCCTTGAACAGGATCAACACGGCAAAGAACATGACAAAGACACTGAGTGCCGCCATGTCAAAGACTTTCTCCACGCTGAGATGCTGGTGCACCCACCCGGCTAAAAAAGGCCCCAAGGCTCCGCCGATGTTCACCACCGTGTAGTAGATCGAGTAGCCAATGGAGCGCACATTCTCCTTGGAAGCGCGAGCCGTTGTCCCCACCACGGAGGGCTTTACGAGCGCGATGCCAAGCGCCGGGAGCATCAGGACGAACGTCACCAGTACAACCAGAGGCATTGCATTGCGAACAGGAGCGAGCCACGGCGAACCGATGGAGCCAAGCACGAAATAGGAAATCGTCAAAATCAGGTAAGCGAGCGACAGAGCCCGACGAAAACCCATCCGGTCTGCCAGAGCTCCGCCGAAGGCCGCCAGAAACCAAACCAGTCCGCCAAACAATCCTGCCAGACTGCTGGCCTGCTCGACGCCAAAGTTCAGGCTCTCGTGCAGATATCGGGGCAGCGAAGCAAACGCCGCGTAGTAGGACAGACGCTCGAAGAGCTCGCTGATGTTAGCAATCCAGAACGGCCGCTCAAATCCAGTACGAATTTCGTGGAAGCGTTTGGAAAAGGTCATCTCGATGCAGTGTACCGAATCTAGATAACCATCTTGCTGACTATGAATTGCCAAACTACAGTTCGCCTACATTGACCCTGAAGATGAACCCTTGGTAGACTGTATCTGCGGGGTGGAGCAGCCCGGTAGCTCGTTGGGCTCATAACCCAAAGGTCGGCGGTTCAAATCCGCCCCCCGCAACCAATAAAGCCTTGAATATCAAGTGCTTAGATGAAGCCGTTCCGGGCAGGCTTTTCATCAACCCAAATTTTCAACCCAATGGAATCGGGCGCACTATGGCGCCCGATTCGTGTTTCTGGCGTATTTACGCCGACTTCCGGAGCGGGATGGTCCGGACCACAGCGCTGTTGGCTTTCCGCTTCTTTTCCTCCGGCACG
>JASHPD010000029.1 GCA_030038315.1 Acidobacteriaceae bacterium | reverse complement strand
CTACCCGGCGTGAAAAATGAGATGCAAATCCGAACGCCTCTTGATTACACTCTGTCATCAGAAAGGCCGTCCTTTCCTCGGCCATAACCCGTCTCGACAACGTAGTTATGACACAGAAAAGACGGCCTTTCCAGCTATATTCCTCAATCCCAACTCAACCAAACAGACAATCGGCCTGTGAGATATGCGGGTTAGGGAACAGGGGTTATAGATAAACGGCAAAGGCTATAAAAGGCTGTAAATATCCCACCCTTCGCAAAGAACGCGAAGGATGGGGCGCCCGCAGTCTGTGCTGTGACAGTTCGATCATGGATGCTCTCTGGCGATCTTCGTGCAGAAGTTGCTGATGGATGCAACCATCTGGTCCAGTCCCGGTTGTTCCAGAGGATAATGACCTGCATTTTCGAGCATCACTATACTTACCGGAACAGACTGGATGCGGTCGAGGACGACCTTGCCCAGATGCAGTGGGGTCCAGCGGTCCTGAGCCGGCTGGGTTAACAGGATGGGGCACACATTGAAAGAATCCGGCTCCATCGCGGGAACATAGTTCATGTAGCTGGCTAGAAAAGCCATCGTCACCCACTTGCCCGCAGAGGTTCTGTCGGACAGGCACGCCTTGAGAGCTTTCTTATTGTTGACCAGCGCGTGCATTTTGCTGGCAAGCGCCATCGGCATTCGCAAGCCGGCCAAGGGAGTTTTTGCTGCGAATTCGGCGAGATGCACGCCAAACCGGCTGACCAGCAGATTCAAGGATGTCTCGTCTCTCACCTGCTGGTTGCGCTGGTCGAGGAACGTCATCCCCACGATGCCTTTGACCTTCCGGTTTTTTGCCGCCACGTGATAAGTCTCCATGCCGCCGGCGCTCAGGCCATAAAGCACGATGGGGCGGTTATCCCTGGCCAGCTCGAAATCGATCAGATCGCTTCCTGCCTGAACCCAGTCGTCGTAGGTTACAGGTTTTCCGGGGCCGACTTCGGTGAGTCCGTACTCCGGCATGTCCACGGCGATGGTTTCGAATCCCCTGCGGGCCAGCGGTGCGCCAAGGATCGTTGTCATCTGCCTGCCGTTGGTGCCGACTCCATGGAAAAGAATGACCTTTAACGGCGCGCCGGGATTGCGGTAGCAATCGAGGTGAATACGGTGGTTTCGCCATGGCCACCATTCTTCCGCAGGTTCCATCCCGGCCTTGAGCCGGTACTCTTCGGGCAGAAACTCCTGAATTTCGCGCCACTTGGATTGATCCGCATAGGTCGTCATCGAAGCACCTCCCATATATCCGACTTTTGTCGGATATTATGGAATCTAACTTGTGTCGGATTTTCCGTCAAGTGTAAAATGTGACTTATGTCGGATTTTATGCGGCGCACAGAGGATTCGAGAGAGATTCGCCAGCCGGTGCAGAAGCGTTCCGCTACCCGGATGGCAAAGGTGCTTCATGCGGCCGAGCGTATGTTGAAAGAGGCCGGTCCGGAGAAAACGTCGATTCCAGCCCTGGCCAGAGCAGTCGGCGTACCCCGCGCGAGCATCTACCAGTTCTTTCCTGATAAGTACGCCTTGTTCGCACATCTTGCGGAGATACACATAGCCCGTCTGGCCGGGTTCCTTGTCCAGTCAAAAGACGTTGCGCGCACGCGTACCTGGCGCACATGGGTAGAATCCGTTGTTGCCGCCGCTGCCGAGTATTACAATTCCAGCCCTGTGGCGAGCATACTGCTTCTTGCCGGTTCGTTTGGGGACAACGGCCCGGCCCACACGGCCAAGAATGAGGCGATCGGAAAAATGTTTCGTGCCCGGGTAGAGAGGTTTGGCCGAATGAAGAACCTGCCAACGAATCCCGATGTAGCCGCTATTGCGGTAGAGATTGCGTTTGCCTGCATGAAGCACGGCTATTCCCACGAGAGAGTCGTATCTCCGGCAATCTGCAAAGAGGCGACTCGTGCGGTTACAGCCTATCTGATGCAGTGGGAATGAGCCGGCCTGGTTGAATGGAAATGGAGACGAAAAGCAACCGCAGATCCTTCGCTCTCCACCCCATCGAGCAAAAAACGCTCCACGGGAACTCCGTTCGCTTAGGATGACACGTCGTAATCCTGTAATTCTGCATTGTAAAAAGCATCGCTGGAAAACAACCCAGGTCCGAATGTGGGCCTGGGTTGTTTCTTCCGTAGAGTTGATTGTCGGTTAGAGGGCCATAGTGACAGCCTTGGTTTCGAGGTAGTTGTTGAGAACTTCTTCGCCCATTTCTCGGCCCCAGCCGGATTGCTTGTAGCCGCCGAAGGGGAGTGCGGCGTCGAAGACGTTGTGGCAGTTGACCCACACTGTTCCTGCGCGGAGGCCGCGGGAGACTTTGTGGGCGATGCTGAGGTTTTCGGTCCAGACGCTTGCCGCTAAGCCGTAGATGGTGTCGTTGGCTTGCTTGAGAATCGCTTCGATATCCGCGTCGCTGAAGGGCGTGGCGCAGACTACGGGGCCGAAGATTTCTTCATCGACAACCTTCATGCCGGGGTGGGTGTTGGTGAGCACGGTGGGTTGCACGAAGTAGCCATGGTCGCTGGTTTTGGCTCCGCCTGCGGTGACCCTTGCGCCGTCATGGATGCCGGATTCGATGTAGCCGAGCACCTTGCGGTACTGTTCATCGCTGACCAGCGGGCCCATCTGGCTCGATGGGTCGAGGCCGGGAGCGACCTTGATGCTGCCGGCTACTTTGCTGACGCCTTCTACGACCTGGTCGTAGATTTTCTCGTGTACGAAGAGGCGCGAGCCGGCGCAGCAGCATTGGCCGTGGTTGAAGAAGATGGCGCTCGCTGTGCCCTGGATGGCGTGGTCGATGCGCGCGTCGGGGAAGACGATGGCGGGCGATTTGCCGCCTAACTCCAGCGTGACTTTTTTGAGATTGCCGGCGGCGGCTTTGAGGATGAGCTTGCCGACTTCGGTCGAGCCGGTGAAGGCGACCTTGTCTACGTCGTTGTGCGCGGCCAGCGGCGCGCCGGCCCCTTCGCCATAGCCGGTGAGGATGTTGACAACGCCCGGAGGTAGACCGGCTTCGTCGAAGATTTGCGCGAGTTTCAAGCCGGAGAGCGGGGTTTGTTCGGCTAGCTTGATTACGACGGTGCAGCCGCAGGCTAGCGCGGGGGCCAGCTTCCATGCGGCCATGAGCAGGGGGAAGTTCCAGGGGATGATCTGCGCGACGACGCCGATGGGCTCGCGCAGCGTGTACGAGTGAAAGTCGCCGGGGAAGGAAATGGGGAAGGTTTTGCCGGCGATCTTGGTCGTCCAGCCGGCCATGTAGCGGAAGATATCGACGGTGAGCGGCACGTCGGCGATGCGGGCGATGGTGTAGGGCTTGCCGTTGTCGAGCGATTCGAGCTCGGCGAACTCTTCGAGGTGCTGCTCGATGAGGTCGGCGACGCGCCAGAGGATGCGGCCGCGCTCGGAAGCCGACAGGCGCGGCCAGGGGCCTGAGTCGAAGGCGCGGCGCGCGGCGGAGACGGCGCGGTTGACGTCTTCGGATTCGGCTTCGGGGACGTGGGTGATGACTTCGCCGGTGGCGGGGTTGTAGACGGGGAAGGTTTTGCCGGATGCGGCGGAGAGGAATTTGCCGTCGATGTAGAGCTTGTGGCCGGCGGTAACGAAATCAGCGGTGGAGTGGCTGATGCGGGGATCGATGGTGAGAGTCGCCATGATGAAAATACCTCCGTGGCGCTGGGGGCGCTTTTGCGTTTTGGATAGCGTGTGCCGATTGGGCAGCGCCGAAATTTTGCACGCTGGAACAGTAGCACCGGCTGCGCTGAGTTGACCAGTGCGCGCGGTGAAGTTTGTTGGATTGTCGTCGAAATTTCTGGATGGGGGAGGGTTTCTGTGATCCCACCCACGCGCAAAAAACGCGCACGAGTGGGGCGCCCGCACCCGCGGTGGTGCTGGATTGAGTTCCCGGAAAAGCAACTGCAGATCCTTCGGCCGCGCTTCACTTCGTTTCGCTGCGCTCAGGATGACAGCGTTCGGGAAGATGGGGACGCCATCGACTAGACTTGGGGTGTGGGATTCGGCGAGTTTCTTGGCAATCCGGCTACCGTTACGCGGCTGCGTGAGAGCGTGGCGTCCGGGCGCGTTCCGCAGGCAATGATTTTGGCAGGGCCGCGCGGGGCGGGCAAATATACGCTGGCGCTGATGCTGGCGCGAGCCGTGAATTGCACGGGGAATGGCGGTGCGCCGGTCGAGACGGACGGACTGCCGGATTTCTGCGGGCGGTGCGCGAACTGCGTCAAGATCGGCGAGGCGGCGAATCTCGACGAGCGCGTGGCTGAGGCTGTGGAAGCGCGCGAAGAACTGCGCGAAATCGATAAGAAAGAGACGCGCATCCTGATCCAGACGCATCCGGATGTGCTGATCGTGCCGCCCGATCCGCCGCAACTGCTCATTAAATTGGGGCAGGTGCGGCAGGTGATTCATGCGGCCTACTATCGGCCGCCGGTTGAGGCTCGGCGCGCGTTTTTCCTCTTTACCAGCGCGGCGTTTATGAAGGAGGCCGCGAACAGCCTGCTGAAAGTGCTGGAAGAGCCGCCGGCTCATTCGACGCTGATTCTGCTTGCTGAAAATCCGCAGGAGCTTCTTCCCACGATTCGCTCGCGGGCGGTGATGCACCGGCTGGGCGCGCTGCCGGTGGAGGAGCTTGAGACGCTGCTGGCGCGGCGCAGGCCGGAACTGCGGCCGCAGCAACGCTCGCTGGTGGCGCGGCTGGCCGAGGGCGCGGTGGGACGGGCGATTGGCTTCGATCTCGATGCGCGGCTGGCGAGCCGGCAGGATGCGCTGGTGATTTTGCGCGCCGCGCTGCGGGAGCCGGATTACTCCGCGCTCTTTCGCGTTACGGAGACCTACCGTGCCGGGGCCGAAGGACAGGAAAAGACGGTGAATCTGCTGCGCGCGCTGGGGAGCCTGCTCGAAGATCTGCTGCTGATTCATGCGGGCGCGCCGCAGCGGATTCGCAACCTTGACCTGGCGCCGGAGCTCGCGCAGCTTGCGCAGGGCGTGAGCGTGGACTGGATCGACGGCGCGGCGCGCTCGCTCGCAGCGGCGGAGAGCGGAATGCGGCGGAATCTACTGCGGTCGCTCTCGTTGGATGCGATGGCGCTTTCGCTGAGCGAAAGGTAAAAGCCGAAATTTATGCTATCCCATCCTTGCTCACCCCGACGAGCAAAGATCGCTCGCCGGGGGCTCTTGCGGCTAACTGCGCCGCAAGGATGGGGCGCTCGTGCGTTGAAAAGCGACCTCGGGAACAGGCGCAAAAGTGATTTTCTTTTTCAAGAATTTCCGCGCTGCTGAAATTTCCACATGCGGCGCGCAACCCTCCCTGCGTGCCGGGCATCTTTGCATGTAACAAGCCTTCCATTGACTGGCTGTGCAATAGGAATCTTCTCCCCGCGCAGGTTCGGGGCGGTTCTGTCTTTGCAGCCGGTTGCGGGAAGGCCGCCGGATCGATGCAGGCCAGAGAACCCAAAAGGATTTCTTCGCGCCGCGAGCAAGTGAGAGCGCGCCCCCGTCGATTAAAGGCAGAAAGGATTTTTCCCCATGAGTGGACAAGCCGTTCTCCCTACGTTTGCCAAGCCCGGTCTTTCCGGGCCTGATTTTCCTCAGGAAGAAACCGCGCCTCAGCCCGTGCCGGCTGCGCGCCGCCGGCCGCAGCGCCAGCTTGCGCCCATGCCGCTGCGCCTCACGGCCTATGACGATCAGGCGCCGCTCCACCAGGCCGAGCTGTTTTATCTGCAGAAGCAGATCCAGGCGCAGACGCCGATGGTGATCGTGATGGAAGACGGCGAGACGATTGAAGGGTGCATCGAGTGGTATGACCGGCACACGCTGAAGGTGCGCGGGCGGACGCGGATGCTGCTCTATAAATCGGCGATCAAGTACCTGTATAAACAGGGCGAGAACGGGACTTAGCTTCGCTCGCCTTTCCATGCGGCTTTGCGCAGGCGGTCGCGCAGGGCCGCGCCGATGCCTTCCGCGCGCGGCAGGGGGCAGAGAATGACCTCGCAGCCGGCCGCGTCGAGCTCGCGCAGGCCCGCATAGAGCCGCGCCGCAAGCTCCTCGGGCGCGCTCCAGTTTCCCCAGCGAAAAATCTGTACGCCTTTGGGTGCGGCGGAGGCGAATTCCTCCGGCAGCAGGATGCCGGCACGCGTATCCGCATAATTCGATGCGGCGCGGAAAAGCGCGGCGGGCAGATCGGCCTCGGGAGCTTCAATGAGGATGAGGCGCGCGCGGGGCGCATAGTGGCGGATACCTACGCCGGGCGAGGGAAGCGCTTCAAAGGGCTCTGCGCTCAGTGCGGATTCGTAGAGGATGGCTTCGCCGGCGATGGAGCGGACCTGCTCGATGGTGACGGCGCCGGGGCGGTAGATGACGACCGGGTTTTGCGTGGGATCGAGAACGGTGGATTCGACGCCGTGGAGCGCGGGGCCGGCATCGACGACGGCATCGATGCGGCCGTCGAGGTCTTCGAGGACGTGCTCGGCGGTGGTGGGACTGGTGTGGCCGAAGCGGTTGGCGCTGGGCGCGGCGATGGGAATGCCGGCGAGACGGATGAGCTCAAAAGCCACTGGATGGGCCGGCATACGCACGCCCACCAGGCGGCGGCCGGCGGTGACGGCGTGGGGAA
>JASHPD010000328.1 GCA_030038315.1 Acidobacteriaceae bacterium | reverse complement strand
ACCGTGGTTGTGTCCTGAGCGCTGAGCCGCCCGCAGGCAGCAAGCGCAAGAACCGCTACTAGAAGCGGCAGAACCCCCTTTGTGCACCAATTCTTCATCACTATGACCCCCGAAAATTTGCAATGCAGATGTCGCCCGGACCGGCCGGGGAAGCGCGCCTGTCGTTTTTGGATATTCGCGCCTATAGTTTCGAAATGTTCCACAATATCGCGAAATATTGTGAAATAAATGTATTGCTAGTATTTTTCGGATGTCAAGAATTATTTTTCATTACTTTTGGGGGCGCTAGAAGTGAGCTTGGGACAGGTGTGGCTATGCAACGTATGGCGCTGCGCCTTTGTTGTTTTCAGGCCATAGGTTGCGTCATGTGGCTTCCAGATGCCGTTTGAGCAACCCGCGCACAGGACAGGGCACGAGATTTTCCTCGCTGGAATCTTCTTTTTTTCATTATGAAATATATATTTTTATTGCTTTTTATGGATTAGGAATGGCAGAATCCTTTCGCTTCGTTTTTTGCCGAAATACTCCTCGCATCTCCCGACACAGATCCTGGCCATCCCCGACGAGCCACCTACGAGCCAGGACTGTGGCGTTCCGCAAATTCCTGGGTACAGTCTGTCCTGAGCACCCGGTCCCACCGGGGGTTCGCAACTCAATGTCTCTATCCGCATGAGAAAGGACGCACATGAGAACTACCGCTTTCGCAATGCAAGGAATGCTGCCTCGGACCGCGTGAGTGTTGTGCGCCGGCCTGCTGACCGCACTGCCCAACCTGGCGGCGGGTCAAGTTTCGCGCATCACCGCTCCCGTTGATGACAGCGTGCGCGTCACGCTCAGGGGCAATGTCTCCGGCGCCGCACGCCTGGAATTTGATCTCGGCGAAGCCGACCAGTCCGCGCAGATGCCGCATATCCGCCTGGTACTCAGCCGCAGCGCCGAGCAGGAAAGCGCGCTCGAACAGTACATGATCGAGCAGCAGAATCCCTCCTCGCCCAACTATCACAAGTGGCTCACGCCCAATCAGCTTGGCACGCTCTACGGCCCTTCGGACGCGGATGTTGCCGCCATCACCGGCTGGCTGCAGTCGCACGGCCTGACCGTCAACACGGTTCCGAAAAGCCGCATTGCCGTTGATTTCTCCGGTTCCGTCGCGCAGGTCGAAAGCGCCTTCGGCGTTTCGATCCACAGCTTCAACCGCAACGGTGAAAAGTACCTGGCCAACGTCGATAATCCACAGATTCCCGCAGCGCTTGCTTCCGTTGTCATCGGCGTAGCGCATCTCAGCACCCTGAGTCCCAAGCCGCTCACGGTTCCATCCGGGCGCCAGGGCACGCTCGACAAATCCACGCACAAAATTGTCTCCAGTTCCGCCCAGTCGCCCGGCCTCACCGCCAATCTCGGTGGCTACGATTACCTCTTTATCACTCCGTCTGATGCTGCAACCATCTACGACACGCCAAACCCTCTCCTCAACGCCAACTACACTTCCGCATCCGGTCCTACTTATGACGGCACAGGCGTAAAAATCGGCATCGGCGGCACCGCCGTTCCCGACCTCGACCTGATTACCGCCTACCGCGAGATCTTCGTCGGCGACTCCAAGCAGCCCGTCATTGTCAACGACTTCGACGCCCCCACCTCGTCTCCCGATACCGAAGCCGAGCTTGATCTCGAAGTCTCCGGCGGCCTGGCCCCGGGCGCCAGCATTTACTACTATCCAAGCCCCGATCTCTTTTCCGGCGTCCAGCAGGCCGCGGAAGACAACCTGGTCGATGTCTTCAGCCTTAGCTATCTCGGCTGCGAGGAGGACTTCGACACCAGCGACAACCTCGCGCTCAGCAATCAGTGGCAGCAGTTTGCCGCCCAGGGCATCACCGCGCTGGTGGCTGCGGGAGACGCCGGGTCTGCCGTCTGTGATCCGGCGGGTGCCGCGGAGGCAACGCAGGGCCTGGCGGTCAACGGCATCGCCTCCACTGCCTACGACGTCGCCGTCGGCGGTACGGATTTCTACGGGCTTACGCAGAACTTCCTTGAGTACGTTTCGACCACCAACAACACCTATTACGGCTCGGCGCTCGGCTACATTCCCGAGTCCGCCTGGAACGACTCCACCTGGCCGAACGGCGCTCTCGCTGACAACGTGCCCCTCGGCTACGGTGTCATCGGCGACAGCGGCGGAGCCAGCAACTGCGCCTTCAATGAAACCAACTACAACACTGACACTGCCGGTCCCTGCATCGCCGGCTGGCCTAAGCCCTACTGGCAGAACGCTCCCGGCGTGCCCCATGACCGCGTCCGCGACCTTCCCGACGTCTCCCTCATGGCCGGCAACGGCCTCTACGGAGCCTTCTGGGCCATCTGCGACGACGCGGACACCTGCAGTGATGGTTATGTCGGCGCCGTCGGTGGCACTTCCGCCGCGGCTCCGGCTTTTGCCGGCATCCTTGCGGGAGTGGTCCAGAAAACTGGCGGCCGTCTCGGACTGGCCACGCGCACGCTCTACCAGCTCGCGCGCAACCCGAAAACGGCAGGCGTCTTCCACGACGTCACCATCGGCAACAACTCCGAGCCCTGCGAGGAAGGCTCACCCAACTGCGTTCTCAACTCCGCCGGTTACTACTTCCTCACCGGCTATAACACCACCGCGGGGTATGACCTCGCCACCGGACTCGGCTCCGTCGATGCCGCCAGGCTCATCAAAGCATGGCAAGACGCCGATACCGGAACCGCGACGGCAACCGTCACGGTCAAGCCCTTCACAGCCATCGTTACCGACAATCAGAGCCTGGTTGTCTTCGCCTCCGTAACCGGTGCGGGCAAATTCCCGCCCACCGGCACCGTTACACTTACCCTTCCCTACTACGGCTCGCTGCCTGTCCCCATCCTGGATGGGTTCGGGGCCACCGGCACGGCTGAATTTTTCCTTCCCTCCTCGGCGCTGCAGAACATCGTCTACGGCAACGGCACGGGAGTTCAAAAGATCACCGTCAGCTACAGCGGCGACGAGCACTACGCCCCCTCCACCGGAACATCCTCGGTCACCATCAACGCGCCGGTCACAAACAGCGCATCCTCGACGCAATCCTCCGCAACGCCTATAAGACGCTAACCACCTGCCGCGGCTGCTCATGCGGCCGCAGCTCAACCAAAAGGCCGGGAGCATCTGCTCCCGGCCTTTTGCATCGCTTAAACGCGCAAAGTCATCGCCGAACCTTCGGCGCTTTGTCAGAAAGCGCGTGAAAAGTATTCATCTCCGCCTTGGCTTCTGTCTCATCTCCCAGCCGCCAGTAGATGCGCGCCATCAGAAAGTGCGGCTCAGGAAACGCCGTGTCCATCTGCGCGGCCCGTTTAAGCCAGTGCAAGCTCGTCTGCTCGTGGCCGGCCTGGTCGAGCGCCCGTCCTGCGAGATAAAAATTTCTCGGATTGCCCGGATTGCGCGTAGCGGCCTCTGCCGCCAGGTTGAAAGCTCTCTGGTTGTCGCCCTTCTTCAGCATGAACTCGGCCAGATCCTCATAAACCGTGTCGTACTCCGGATGGTCTTTGTAGACCAGCGCAAGCGCCTTTAAATAATGCTGCAAAGCCAGTTGATCGTGTCCCAGCGCCTCATCGCAAAGCCCCAGGTTGTCATATGCCCTGTAAAAACCGCCATCGCGCCGAATGACCGTTTGAAATTGCGCCGCCGCTTCCTGAAAGCGCTCATCCTCGTAATACATACGCCCCAGGTTGTAGTGCGGCTCAGGATTTGCAGGCGCAGCAGTGATGGCTTTGCGAAAAGTAACTTCCGCATCCTTGTCGTCGTTGTTCAGGTACTGCACCTGGCCGAGCAGGTCCAGCGCCTGCGCGTTCGCCGGCTCGGAAGCAAGCAGCGTGCGCAGCGTCTGCTCCGCCGGCGCAAATTGCCGGGAGAGCATCTGCGCATCAGCCAAGTAAAACAGCGCGTGCGCAGGATCGGCACAAAGCCTCCGCGCCGACTGCGCCGCATCGATAGCAGCAGAAAAATTCTGCGCTTCGATCGCCTGTCGGCTCTTCTCCAGCATGGAACCGCAGAGGAGATCGCCGGAAGACGCAGCGGAAAGACCTGGCGAGCTCAACGGCATCTGCGGCTGAGGAGCAGAAACCGGCGGAGCCGACTGGCCGTACACAATCGGCGCAAATACCGTGGCAGCAAGCAACACAGCCCCCAGCCGGCAACGGCCAGGGGCTGTATTCGTTACGAAGTGAATCAACCGGCTCAGAAGCGTATTCTCCCCGCCACCTGCACAACACGCGGCTGATAGAAGTATGAGTCCGAGTCGAGATCCTGGCTATCCGTGCCCGGCGTAAGAATCTGCCCGAACGGAGCGCCATAATAGTACGCCGTATACGGATTGCCAAGACCGGCGCGGTTAAAGGCGTTGATGGCGTCGGCGCGGAACTGGAAGTAACGGCCCTCGCCGAATTTGAAGTTCTTCTGCAGGCTGAAGTTCTCGTCATAGAGCCCTGGCCCCATCAGAGCACCCAGCGCGGACGAAGCCGTTCCCGGCCGCGCGGCAATGTAATGCGCCGTCTCACCCGCGAGAACAGGCGCGGTTGGAGGATCGGCGAAGGCAGCAGGATTCATATATTGCGGACCCGTGCTGTTAACGACATTGATCGGAGCGGACTGCCAGAGTTTCAGCGGCTGTCCCGTGGCATCCGGGCGGATAGCCTGGAAGACACCGCTCGACACGTCGTAGTCTGAAACGGAAAGAACATTGCCCGACTGGTAAATTGCATTTCCGCTCAACGTCCAGCCGCCCGCAACCGTATCCAGCCAGATGGGCATCGAGAAGTGGCGTCCGCGTCCGAACGGCAGATCATAAAAAATCGTGATCTTGGCCTGCTGCGGTACGTCGAGATACGCTGCAATCGCCTTCTCGTTTTGCGGATTGTAGACATCCTGCACATTGCCCAGGAAGTTACCGTTTGCGTTGGTCATCATCTTCGACCATGTGTAGGCCAGCGAAACGTTCAGCCCATTGCCCACATGACGCGTCACCGTGGTTTGCAGCGAGTCAAAGCGCGACCAGCCCTGGTGTGCATCAAGCTGGAACATGCCTCCGCCCGAGTACTGCGGATAGGGAGCAAGCGCCTGAGCAACCGAGTTGTTCGTGTTAAAGCCCGCATAGGGCGTAGGAATTTCCGGGTGCAGGTAGAGCGGATCGCCCAGCTCATTGCCGTACGTCGCCACGTCGCTGTACGGCAGTCCGTTCAACTGGTCCAGCCCATACCCGTAAAGCCGCTTGGTGGTATTGCCCACGTAGTTTGCTTCGAGCACAAACTTATTGCCCAGCTCGTACTGGAAGCCGAGCGTGTAATTCTCCGTGTAGGCAACGCGCGCTCCATTGGAAACAATGTGATACGGCGGAGACATGGTATTTGCCTGCGTCGGATCGTAGTTCGGCAATGAAGCCGTATAGGTTGGATAAGGCGAGCTCAGGATGAACGGCGCCATGTCCGAGTAAGGTTGCGGGTTCGTACTTTGGCTGACGTTAATCGTGCCGGTATAACCCAGCGTTCCCGGCCCGCCGGTGTAATTGCCCTGCAGGTAGGGATTGCCTTCCGGCGATTGCGTATTGATCCCGAAGCCTCCGCGCCACACCCAGTTCTTGAACGGCTGGTAGGCAAAGCCGAAGCGCGGCAGAATCAGGCCATAGTCACCGTTCTCAAAGCCCTTCTTGCCCAACTGGCTTGCAAACTGCAGCGCGCCAGGCAGGTTGCCTGCTCCCGCATTGGCGCAGGTCAGGCAGGTGTTCGTCATGCGGCCATGGACTTCAAACAAGCCGCCCATCGCGCCCCAGCGCAGGCCCAGGTTCAGCGAAAGTTTGTTGTTCACCGTCCAGTTGTCCTGGAAGAATGCCGCATACTCACGCCTGCGGAAGCCGAAGGTTCCAATGGGAACTCCGCGCGAGGTCGAGTTGACCTGGCCAAGCAGGAAGCTGGCAAAGGCGTTGCCTGTGTAATTGCTGGTTGCGGTGCCGTCGTCGGTATCCGCGTTCGCAAAATTGAAGCCCGGCTGGCCCGGAATGTTCACATCGTTTTCGTTGTAGAAGCGCCACTCGCCGCCGATCTGCATCTGATGATGCCCGTGAGTCCACGAAAACTGATCGACGAACATCGTGCTCTGGTCAATACCGCCGGAACCATTGGAGCTGTTGCCGAAGCTATCTTCCGAGCCCAGGGCCGGATTAGCCGCCGAGAACGAGAGTGTTGGGAACCCTTCGCTGGGAACATTCTGCAGCCCAAATTGGCTCGCCCAGTTCTCGGTATCCCACCACGTTATGTACTCATTGACGAATCGGTTAAAGCCGACGCCGAAATGGTTCGCCATGTGCGGCGAAATCGTCCAGTACTCACTCAGGCGCAGAACCTTGCCGGGATTCTCCTGCTCGTCCCACGTATCCAGCGGATTCGTTCCGGGGACGGACCACGTCGCGCTGCCTGAATTGGCGCGGTTGCGGATGATATCCGCGATGTAGAACGACAGCCTGTGATCCGCCGTAATCATCTGGTCCAGCTTGCCGTTGTAAACCGTCTGGTTAAAGACAGGCTGGTTGGAAGCATAGCTGTTCAGGTTCTTGTAAACCTGGTTATTGACGAAGTTAGTGGGGAAGGGCAATTTGAGATACGCGGCCGCCACGGAATCAAAGCGCCCCGTCGGAATCTGGTTGTTGGGGAACGGATCGCGCACCAGGCCGTTGGCTGTCGCGGTCAATCCGGTCACCGGATCCTTCTCGCCTGCGGTAAGCAGGCGCGTGGTGTTCGGATCGTAGATCTGACCGAAGGTCACCGGCCGGCCCAGGATATCTGTGACCGGAGCCGCCTGGCCCGAATTGGGGTTAGTTGTCTGCGCCGGATCAAGAAATCCCGAAAGGTCGCCATTCAACATCGCCTGCGTCGGCATACTGGTTGGCGACGAGATAACAAAGTTGCGCTTGATCGTCTGATCGTAAGTAAAGAAGAAGAATGTCTTGTTGTGGCCGTTGTAAATCTTCGGAATCCAGATGGGGCCGCCGAACGATCCGCCGAAGTTGCTCATGCGCTGCTTGGGCCTTGCCTCGCCGTACTGGTTAGCGTCAAAGCTGTTGGCGTTCAGATCCTCGTTTTGGAGGTACTCATACAGGCTGCCGTGAAACTTGTTGGTGCCGGACTGCATGTTGAAGTTTGAAACTGCCGTGCCGCCGCCGTTGTACTGGGCTCCCATCGAGCCCGTCTGCATGTTGAACTCACCGGCAGCTTCCATGCTCGGCCCCATTTCAGCCGTATCGAAGGTGCCCATCGAGATGCCGTCGATATAAATCTCGTTTGAGAACCACTGGCCGCCGTTGATCGAGCCCAGGTAGGTCTCGCCGTTGGTGCCGGGCAGCGTCTTGAAGATGAAGTCCTGCAACTGGCGCTCCCCGTCGCCCGTCACCGGAATCGGCTCCGTCTCCATCTCCTTCGAGGTTACATAGTGGTCAATCTGCGCCGAGGCCGACTCCAGCAAATCCTGCGCTGAAACCGTAACCGTCTCGGTATTAGCGCCGACCTGGAGCTTCACATTCAGCCTCAGGAGCTGCGCCACGCGCAACGTCACGCCCTGCACCTGCTCCTTTTGGAAGCCGTCCCGTGTAGCAACAATGTTGTACGTTCCAGGCGGCAGGGTTGGAAACGTATACACGCCCGCGCTGGACGATGTCGTCCGGCTGGCGATATTCGTCGCCTGATCTGTGGCTACCACCAGCGCCCCGGGAATCACCGCTCCCGAAGCATCGATGATTGTACCCGTAAGCTCACCCGAAGAACCCTGCTGCGCAAGAACGGGCAGAGCCGCAAAAGCAACGCACGTTAACAACCAACACAAACGTCTAACCATCACGGCCTCCTCAATTGCAGGCCCGCCGGAATTCCGACAAATGGACCTGGCTGAAAACTCGTCGTAGACGAAATCGCATTCCGTCTCTCTTTTGTTTAGCTTCTATAACTAATTATTGCTTTCGATCGATTACGTGAAAACAATATCTCTCCCGAAAATCTGTGTCAAGAACTTTTCTTATATTTTTATTTGTTTCTTATTTGTAGAAGGGAGAGATGTGCATCCGCTCCGGCTAAACCATGGTTATGGCCAGCCGCCGGAACAGACAACGCCGGGCGCGCTGCCGTTTTTTCAAATGCGAGTGCCCTCTGAACCGATAAAAATCAGCTCGAAGATGGCACTCGCACATGGACGGGAATACTCTGCCTCGCAGACTCTACGCGCGCTGATAGATTCCGATCGTCTGCACCACACGGCTGATTGCGCCGTTGGGGCTCGGCGTATCCGGCTTGAGCCCTAGTTGCAGCGAGGAAAACAGGCCCATCGACTGCCCGAAGATCACATCCACCACCGGGCGGTAGAAATCAGGGATCTGCCACTGCCGCTCGGTGGAAAGAAAATGCTCTGCATCGCCCGGTTTCTGCAACGCTCCGCCGCTGCCCGTAACCGCAAGCCGAGCACGAACGAGGTGCTTTTCCCCGATCTCGCGCAGCAGGTCAATCTCATAGCTCCGGCGCGCCGCATCGCTCGACAAAAAGCTGACCAGAAGCGTCTCCCGGTCAAGCGCGGCCATCGGTCCGTGGCGCAGCCCAAGCGTGGACTCCGACATTGTCTTCACCTGCCCCGCGGTCAGTTCCAGCAGCTTGAGTGCGGACTCCTGCGCCACCCCCGCCAGCAGCCCCGAGCCCACAAAGCACGCGCGCGCATATCCATCCCGGGCCAGGCTCGCCGCCATTTCCGCCGCGCGCGGAAGAAAATCGCGCCCCGCTTCGACAATCTGCGCAAAGACCGGCTCATAGCTGCCCAGCGAAAAGGTATGCGCCAGGAGTTGCCCGGCAAGCACCATGTTCGAGAAGGAACTTGTCATCGCCAGGCTGCGGTCGTTCGTCGCGTCTTCCAGCACAATGCCCAGGCAATTCGCCCTGCCCCGGACCAGACCGATCATGCGCCCTCCCGCATTGCAGGTGACGACAAGATGATGCACGCTGGGCAACTCGGCCAGCGCGTGCTCCAGAACGGCCACACCCTCCGGGCTGTCTCCCGAGCGCGAAAACGAGACCCACAGATACGCCTCGCCCGGAATCAGGTACTCGGAAAAATCCGTCAGCAGGCTGGTGCTGGGAACCGGAATCACTTCGCACTGCCATTCGCGCCGCAGCAGGTGATGCAGGCACTGGCCGATGTAATCCGACGTGCCTGCGCCGATCAGCAACGCCGTCGGCTTGCGCTCTCCGCCCTTCACGCCTGCGGACTCCAGAAACGCCGCGATTTCCTTCTGTTTTCCAGCAAGAATCGAGAACGTCGTCTGCCAGGTATCCGGCTGCTGGGCGATCTCCCGCGGAGTATGCAAAGTTCCCCGCTTCGTCTGTTCGGCAATCGGTTCATTCAGCAACGCGGACAAAGCATCCATCGAACACCTTCACAAAAAATCCGTAAATTGCAGGCTCGCGCACAATCTACGCAGCGCGCCTAGACCAGCCGCTTCTCTTTCGCAGGATATGGATGCGGGCTTTGTACGGCACGCCCTTTCCCATCTCGAAATGCTGCCGATATATTACGAACAATTTCGTTTTGATTCAAGCCGTGCGCAAAGAATCACGGAAATCCCTTTCTTCGCGCCCGGCTCGATCACGCACACAGCATTGTATCTTCCTGTGGACAAACCCCGTCCGGGGACGATTAGAATGTGAAGGCCCGCAAACCAACTGAATGATAACGATTTCTCGACGGGCTGAGGCAGAGAACTGTGCTGAGCGAAGAACGACAGAGAGCCATTCTTGAAATCGTCAACAGGGAAGGCCGCGTTCTGGTGGTCGATCTAGGCAGGCGATTTCGCACCTCCCAGGTTACGATCCGCAAGGATCTTGAGACACTGCACGCCCGCGGCCTGGTTTACAGGACGCACGGCGGCGCGTTGACCGCGCGCGGCAACGTGCTCGAAGATCCTACGCTGCTCGACAAGGAAAAACTCCACCGCGAGGAGAAGACCGCCATCGCCGCCGAGGCCGCGAAGATGGTCGTCGAAGGCCAGGTGGTCATCCTTGACTCCGGCACCACGACAACCGCCGTGGCCCGCGCCTTGCGCAACTTTCAAAACCTCACCGTCATCACCAACGCGGTCAATATCGCCGTGGAGCTTTCCGGCTCGAACGTCGAAGTCATCCTCACCGGCGGCAACGTGCGCAAGAGTTCTTTCTCACAGGTGGGGCCGCTTGCCGAAGAGACCCTGCGCAAGCTGAGCGCGGACATCTTCTTCCTCGGCGTGGACGGCTTCGACGTGGACTTTGGCCTGACCACGCCGAACCTGCTGGAAGCGCGCGTGAACCGCGCCATGATGGACGTTGCCCGGCGCACGGTTGCGGTTTGCGATGCCAGTAAATTCGGCAAGCGCAGCCTGTCGCTGCTATGCCCCACCACGGCATTGCATCAGGTCATTACAGACCGCGGCATCTCGAAGAGCGACCTGAACGCGCTCAAAAAGGCCGGCGTCGAAGTCACCGTCTGCTGAAAATTTTCGCTCGCTGCGATCTATCCGCGCTCACTGCGCGAAACCATCCCTCGCATCTGGGGATGTGGGATAGCGTGTCCGTCGGCTCACTGCCCGAAACATGCCTGCGCATAAGGCTTCAGCGAAGCCTGGCTGGCGTGCAGAATCAATTCCAGCGGCGCGGCGCTCAGGCTGCTGTCGCGCACGGCCGTATACTGCGCCGGAAGATAGGCGCTCAGCAGCGTCTCCGGAATGGCGCGCGAAGCAAGATTCGTCAGCAGCTTTTCCACGGCGCGCTGCACATCAGGAACAGTCCAGTAGTAGCGAATGCGGTCGCTGTAACTGAAAGTGCGCAGCAGCCGCTGCTCTTCCGGCGAGCCGTGATAGTGCCCTTGCCAATCCGCCGGTGAGGCCAGCATCGCTTCTTCGAGCACCCGCGGCAGCCGCGAGCGCTCCGCAACCGGCACGAGTTCATCCCCGAGCTCATCCTCGATGCGCGCCAGAGCAAAAAACGCCTCACGCATCGCAAAAGTCACCGCCGGGCCCACCTTCAGAATTGCAAAGCCGTCCTTCACAAGATGGCGATACGCTTCCGACCGCTGGTAATCGCTCGAATGCGCTTCAAACACAAGCGGCGAATGCGCATGGAGCCACGCCGTGAGCGCCGCGGTTTCTTCATGCCGGTAGTTATGCACCGCGTCGTGGTTGAATTCGACGCCGGGCTGCACCACCATCGCAATCACGCGCTGCCACGCGCTTTCCAGCTTGCCGGCGGCAAAGACCGCGCGATGCACCTCGTATGTTTTTTCCGCATCCTCAACCGAAGTCACCTTCAGCGTGTCGATCCCTTCTGTCGCGCCGCCTGGCGTGGGCACCTCGGTTCCGATCACGTAAAGCAGCTCTTCCGGCGCAGGCGCGGCAGTTTCCGCCACGGCGCACAGGCGCGCCGAGCGCGCCGCCACAACCTCCGGCGGCAACGCCTTGGGATCACCCGCACAGGCCATGCTTGCGTCGAGATGCAGCTTGGTGAAACCCTCCGCCGCGTACTCGGCAATCATCTCTTCGGCCAGCTTCATCGCTTCCGCTGTGGGCTTTGCGTGCCAGGGATTCGGCCCGAGATGGTCGCCGCCGAGAATGATCCGCGAAAACGGGAAACCCTCCTCGTTGGCCAGATCACGCACCAGGCTGCGAAAGTTCTTTGGCCGCATCCCTGTATAGCCCCCGAACTGGTTGACCTGGTTCGAAGTTGCTTCGAGCAGCAGCGGCGAGTCGTCCTCGCGCGCCTGCCGCAGAGCCGCGCGGATTGCCAGCGGATGGGCCGTGCAGACCGAATAAATTCCCCGCGCCACATTGGGATTCGTTCGGTTTTTCAGAAGTTCACGCAAAATGCTCGACATGAAATGAGGTTTCCTCCAAGGAGTATGCTGACCCCGCACGGCGAAAAACAAAAGAACGAAAACGCGGTCATCGAAATAGTTGCGTGCGAAATGGATATGCGCAAAGTAACTGCGCGGCCCGGCCGGTTAATGCAGATGCGGTATCAGCTTCAGCGCATTCTCGCGGTAAACCTTCCTGAGCACGTCGTCAGGAAGAAAAATCCCGTAGATATTCCACCGTCCCTGGCGCGAAGCGTGGGATGGATATTCGAAATACTCGTCGGCCGTTTCGAGGAATCGGTAGTAAAGCCGGTACATCGCATCCTCCGGCAGCAGGTCCGTTCCAAAGAGAATCCGGTCGGCGTATTTCACAAAGAACTTCCGCGCGCTGTACGGCTGGCGGCCAAGCTCGGGGGTGCGCGCGCTGATGTCGATCAGCAGATTCGGCAGCGCATCCATCTGTTTGCCCAGCCATTTCAAATCTTCGCCGCACTCGGCGCAGTGCGCGCCGATGAAGGTCACCTCGGGATGGCGCGCAATCACGCGGTTGCGCTGCTCGATCAGCTCGCGCTTGGAGACAGTCGAATCCTGAAAACTCCAATCCGGGTGCGCGGCCAGTTCCTCGTAACGCTCATTGCGCGCGTCGATCGGCTGAAAGAACGCCGACGGGTCCGCGGTGTGAAACATCACCGGCAGGCGCATCTCGCCGCACGCCGCAAAGATGGGCGCAAAGCGCTCGTCGTCGATGCGCAGCAGCCTGCCCTGCACGTCGCGCACCGTCAGGCCGAAGTCTTTCCAGAATTTGACGGCGCAGGCGCCGTGCTCCATCATGCGGCGGATGCGGTCGATGGTGCGCTGCACGAAATCCGCGTGCGTAACGTCGTGCCAGTCCATCCAGCCGATCGAAGAAAAGCGCTCCGGGGCTGCGTTGCGAAAGCGGTCTATTATCGCAATCCCCTCATCGCCGGTCTTCATCGTGATGTTGACAATGTGCTCCACGCCGCAGCGGTCCATGATGCCCAGAACCTCGCGCGGGTCGGTTGAGTCGAGGTGGTTGTGATAATCGATCACCGGAAACTTCGGCTTGTTGATTTCCGTCACCGCTGTCGCCAGACAGGAACGCGGCTGAAACCGGCTGAGCGGCAGATTGACCTCGGC
>JASHPD010000327.1 GCA_030038315.1 Acidobacteriaceae bacterium | reverse complement strand
GTAACGTCCACCACTGTGCCGCCTTCCAGCACCAATGGCGCGGTCTGCGCTCGGGAAAGTACGCCGCCGCAAACCAGCAAGGCAACCCAGATCAGGGAAACACGATCAGTCCGCATAGGAAAGACAGCCTGATGAGGATTGTCGCACACGAGTCGGAAAGACCGGCGAATTTACGGGCCTCAGCTTGCGGCGAGCGTGCGGTGCTTGCGCGGGACGAGCAGGGGCTGGAGCTGCGCCCACGCTTCTTCCACGCTGACGCCGTGCTTCCGGCGCAGCGCATCCACCTTGCCGTGCTCGATGAACTGGTCCGGCCAGCCGATACGGACTACGGGAACGTGCAGGTCCATCTCTTCGAGAGTTTCAACAACGGCAGAGCCGAAGCCGCCCGTCTTGACGTGGTCCTCAAAGGTGACGAAGGCGGCTACGCGGCGGGCGTATTTGGCCAGCATCTCGCGGTCGAGCGGCTTGACAAAGCGCGGATTGATGAGGGCTGCGGAGTAGCCATCGCAATCGAGCCGCGCGGCCAGCTCTTCGGCGAGCGGCATCATGGCGCCGAGGCCGAGAACGGCAACGTCGGAGCCATCGGCGAGAATTTGCGCCTTGCCCACGGGAATGGATTGCGGCTCCGGCTTGCGCGTGACTCCTGCGACGGCGCCGCGCGGGTAGCGGATGGCGCTGGGGCCGGGGAGATCGAGCGCGGTCTTCATCATGTCGGCCAGCTCGTCTTCGTCTTTGGGCGCCATGAGCGTCATGGCGGGAATGCTGCGCAGGTAAGCGATGTCGAAAAGGCCGTGGTGCGTGGGACCGTCATCGCCGGAGAGCCCCGCGCGGTCCATGCAGAAGAGGACGGGCAGATCCTGCAGCGCCACATCGTGGACGATGGGATCGAAGGCGCGCTGCAAAAACGTTGAATAGATGGCGCAGACGGGGCGGAAGCCGCGCGTAGCCATGCCGGCGGCGAAGATCACGGCGTGTTCTTCGGCGATGCCTACGTCGAAGTAGCGCTTGGGATGATGCGGACGGAAGAGATCGAGGGCGGTGCCGTTCGGCATCGCCGCGGTGATGGCGACGACGCGCTCGTCCTTGTTGGCAAGTTCGACGAGCGTATTGGCAAAGGCTTCCGAGTAGGTCTGGCCGGCCGACTTGGTCTTGCCGGTCTCGGGATCGTAGGGCCCGAGGCCGTGGAACTTCTTGGTCAGGTCCATCGCCGGCTGGAAACCGCGGCCTTTTTGCGTCAGCACGTGCAAAAGCACAGGGCGCTCGGCGTTTTTCAAGAACTTGAAGGTCTCTATGAGCAGCGGAAGGTTGTGGCCGTCGATGGGGCCGAAGTATTCGAGGCCGAACTCTTCAAAAAGCACGGAGGGCCAGAGGATGCTCTTGGCGGCTTCTTCCGCGCGCTTCATCACGTTGACGGCGGTTTTGCCGCCGAGCCGCTGCACGATGCGCTGCGCGGAGCTGTGCAGGTTCTGGTAGCGCTCGTTGGTGACGATGCGGTGAAAGTAGCGCGCGATGGCGCCGACGTTGCGGTCGATGGACCACTCGTTGTCGTTGAGCACGACGATGAGGCGCCTGGTCTGCTCGGCGATGTTGTTGAGCGCTTCAAAGGAGATGCCGTTGGTAAAGGCTGCGTCACCGGCTACGGCGACAACGTGCTCGTCGCCGCCGGCGAGGTCGCGCGCGACGGCCATGCCGAGCGCGGCGGAGAGCGCCGTGCCGGCGTGGCCGGCACCGTAGCAGTCGTGCTCGCTCTCGGTGCGCAACATAAAACCGTTGAGGCCGCCGGGCTGGCGGATGGTGCCGAATTGCTCGCGGCGGCCGGTGAGCAGCTTGTGCGTGTACGCCTGGTGACTCACGTCGAAGAGGAATTTGTCCTTCGGCGTGTTGAAAACATAGTGCATGGCGAGCGTGAGCTCGACCACGCCGAGATTGGGACCAAGGTGACCGCCGGTCTTTGCCAGCGTCTGAATGAGAAACGCGCGAATCTCCTCGGCGAGCCTGGCCATCTGCGCATAGCTGAGGCGCTTGAGGTCTGCCGGAGAGTAGATTGCGTCAAGCAGGGCTTCCATGAATTTCCTTTGGGCCGGCGGCGGAGCGCGCTAGACGCTCAGGGAGGGTTCCAGCCTCTCAAAAACGCGCCGGAGGGTATTTTTCAGTATATCAATGCGGGATTTTCCCGCCCGTTGCTGGCAATTTAGACGGCTTGCGGCGCGAAAAGATGGCTAAAAACCGGATGCAGGATTGCGACGGCGCGGGAATCCCCAATGGAGATTCGATTTAGGATGAGAGCGGAGAGATACACAAAAATGAGGCGGCGATTTTTCCCGGTAATTTTCCTTGCGGCTGCGGGCTTTGGCGCGGTCTTTTCCGGCAGCTTGACGGCGCGCGCGCAAATGCTGAATCCGCAGGCGCAGACGAGCGAGCCGAACCTGATGGACCCGACGATGAAGCCGGGCAAAGCGGTGCTGCTGGATCTCGAAGCGAAGTTTGCGGCAGATGTGGCCGCGCGCGGCGGAGCTGGATTCGCTTCGTGGTTTGCCGATGACGGCGTGGTGCTGAGCAACGGAGCCGCGCCGGTGATCGGGAAGCTGGCGATTGAGAAGGCTTCGACGTGGCAGGCGAGCAATTATCAGCTTACGTGGACGCCGACGGACGCGGTGATGGGGCCTTCCGGCGATATGGGCTACACGTGGGGGCACTACGAGGGCAGGGGCAAGGATGTGAACGGCAATCCGGTGGAGACCTCGGGGCGGTATATGACCGTCTGGCGCAAGGAAAAAGACGGAAGCTGGAAGGTGACGCTCGATGCGGGCGCGAATGATGCGCCGTCAGGCGGCGACTGCTGCAAATTGCCTGGAGCGAATTGAGCGTCCCTTCCCACGTCCGAAAACACGGACGTGGGGCACCCACTTTTATCGAAATTATCGAAGTCGGTACACGAGGTGATTGTTATCCCACCCATGCGCAAAAAACGCGCATGAGTGAGGCACCCGGCATGAGAAGATGGCTGCCATGATGATTCAGGAGCGAACGTGGTGGATCGCAGGCGCGGTGGGTGCGGTCTTGCTTGTTTTGGCAACGGTGCTTCTGATCCGTGAATGGATAGATTGCAATACAAGCGAGAACGCTCAGCTTCGCATCAAGCTCTGTTGGTATCTATTTGAGCTGATTTTAGCCAGTGCAACTATGTGGATCGTGTTGACTCGCGGCAATATTGGAGGCCGCGCCGCGACTATAGCCAGCGAGGCGGTTTTGCTTCTCATATTTTTCCGTTTCTTATCTGGCGTATTCAGGACATGGCGAAAGTTGAGGTTCTGTTCGTACTGACCTCGCTGGCTCTTATGGCATGTCCAGTAGTTTATGGATTTCTAAGTTTTTGATAGGGCAATGGCATATGCCGTGCAACCTCTCGTGAGAAAATGCCTGCACGGCGCTTTCCTGTATCTCCAACCGCCGCGGACCATTCAATACAGTTATGTCCTTCACCGGCAGCACATTGAACCTGCTCTTCGGCCGTCCTCTGGCTACGAGCGAAGAACGCGCGGAGCACATCGGCCCTATTGCAGGCATTCCTATCTTCGGGCTCGATGCGCTGAGCTCGGCGGCGTACGGGCCTGAGGCGGCGCTGACGCTGCTGATTCCGCTCGGACTCGCCGGCGTGCACTACATTGTGCCCATCAGCGCGGCGATCATCGTGCTGCTGACGATTGTCTTCTTCAGCTACCGGCAGACGATTGATGCTTATCCGCACGGCGGCGGCTCTTATACCGTGGCCACGGAGAACCTGGGCAAGAATGCCGGCTTGCTGGCTGCGGCTGCGCTGATGATCGATTACATTCTGACGGCGGCTGTGGGCATCTCTGCCGGCGTGGGCGCGCTGATCTCGGCTGTGCCGAGCTTGCAGCCGCATACGCTTGAGCTTTGCCTGCTGGTGCTGGCGATTCTGACGCTGGTGAACATGCGCGGCGTGCGCGATACGGGCGTGGTCTTTATGATCCCGACGTATCTCTTCACGGGCACGCTGCTGATCGTGATCGCCGCGGGCGTGTGGCATGTGATGGCTTCGGGCGGGCATCCGCAGCCGCTTACGGCGCTGCCGGTGCCTCCGCCGGTAACGGCTACGCTGGGCCTTTGGCTGCTGCTCAAGGTCTTCTCTTCCGGCTGCACGGCGATGACCGGCGTGGAAGCGGTGAGCAACGGCGTGATGGCCTTCCGCGATCCGACGCAGAAGAATGCGAAGACGACGCTGACGATCATCATTGCGCTGCTGGCGATTCTGCTGGCGGGGATTGCGTTTCTCTGCCGCGCTTACAACATTGCGGCGACGAATCCCGACGGCACGGGATACGAGAGCGTCCTCTCCATGCTGACGCGCGCGGTAATGGGGCATGGATGGTTCTACTACCTGACGATTGCGTCGGTGCTGCTGGTGCTGGCGCTCTCGGCGAACACGGCGTTTGCGGATTTTCCGCGACTGACGCGGGCGATTGCGCTGAACAATTACATGCCGCATATCTTTCTGCTGCGCGGGCGCAGGCTGCTTTATTCGTGGGGCATTTACGTTCTGATTGCGCTCACGGCGATTCTGCTCATCGTCTTCGGCGGCGTCACGGACCGGCTGATTCCGCTGTATGCGATTGGCGCGTTCACGGCTTTTACGCTTTCGCAGGCCGGGATGGTGATGCACTGGAAGCGCAAGGGCCGCTCGCATGGACGGATGTTCGTCAACGGGCTGGGCGCGGTGGCCACGGGGATTACGACGCTTGTGGTGCTGGTGGCCAAATTCGCCGACGGCGCGTGGATTACGGCGCTGCTGGTGGCGCTCATGATTCTTGTGATGCGCGTCGTGAACCGGCACTACCGGCGCGTGGCGCGGGAGATCAGGCTGGACCGGCCGATTTCTCCCGCCGAGGTGACCGAGCCGATCATGATTGTGCCGGTGGACCAGTGGAGCCGGATTACGGAAAAAGCGCTTTCGTTCGCGTTGTCGATGTCCAGCGACATCCGCTGCGTGCATGTGCAGGTGGCCGATGAGCTGGACGGCATCTGCGCCGACTGGGAAAAGGATGTGGCCGCGCCGCTGCGCGAGGCGGGCAAGTGCGTTCCGAAGCTCGATGTGCTCAAGTCCCCCTACCGCACCGTCCTGCAGCCGCTGATCGAGTACATTCTGCGGGTGGAGCAGCAAACGGCGGGGCGCAAGATCTGCGTGCTGGTGCCGGAGCTGGTGGTCAAGCACTGGTGGGAGAACCTGCTGCACAACCGAAGGGCCGATCTGCTGAAGGTGCTTCTGCTGGTGCGGGGAAACCAGCGGATTGTGGTCGTGAACATTCCGTGGTACCTGGAGCGGGGATAAGGCTTCCCTGCCCTGCTTTCATTCCCTGCGCGCCCGCGTCCCTATCCCGTACCCGCTGCGGCTTCATGCAGGCGGGGGTAACAGGATAATCTAGGAAGGTACCGAATCATGCGAATACAGCGCTCCCGGGGAGACGCTTCGCGTGTGCCGATTGAGGAGAGTTGCATTTTGACGAGGAAGTGGTTCGTTGCTCTTGTTGCCGCGGCTTGCGCGGCGCTGATTCCCGCGGTTGCCGGGGCGCAGGTTGTCGACCAGGATCAAACCCCGCCGGCGGAGACTGCACCGCAGTTCAAGTGGAACGCCTATGCGGGCTTTGGCTATACGAGCCTGAACCAGGTGAACGGCTCGCGCTACGGGCTGATCGGCGTGGACCTGGGCGTGAGCCGCGACTTCGGGCACCTGTTCGCGCTGGATGCCGTCGGCGCCTATTATCCCACTTCCTACGCCTCGGGAAACCCGGGCAATCCCTCGGTGAGCATGGTTCTGGGCGGACCGGAGATTCATGGGCATATCTTTGACCGCTGGAGCATCTTTGGCCGTGCGCTGCTGGGCGGCGTGCACTCGGGCGGCGAGAGCCAGACGCCGGATGTCTCCTTTGCCGGCGGGTTTGGCGGCGGCGTGGACTACGAGTGGAGCCAGCGCATTACGATCCGCGCCTCGGGCGACGACATCGCCTCGTCGTTTTCGCTCATCAACAACTCGCCGGCGCTGGGCTACTCGCCGCACCGGCTCTGGAATCCGCGCGGCGGGATTGGCGTGGTGTACCGGTTCTAGAGCGAAATCCGGGTCAATCATCCATGCCGGACGGATGGCCGGCGAATCGAGGGGCTTACTCCAGGGAGTAAGCCCTTTTTTTCTCGGCTCTATAACGCGTTCATCTTCTGTTTCCGGCCGGAATGCGCGGATGGCAGGAGCGAATAGTCTGGTCGAATTGCGCATTTCTCTTTTACACTCTCGGCTGGAGGTTGTTGAGAGATGTCATCGCGCTTGAAAACGCTCCTGTTCGTTGCTCTCACCCTGGTTCTGGTGAGCAGCTCGCCGAAATCCCCCTTTACCCCGGAAGCCCATGCACAGATTGCCGTAAACATCGGCGTGGCGCCGGTGTGCCCGTATGGGTACTTCGACTATGCGCCCTATAACTGCGCTCCGTACGGCTATTACGGCCCGGACTGGTTCATCAACGGCATCTTTATCGGAGCCGGACCCTGGTTCCACGGCCCTGCTGGCTTCTTCGGCCACGTGGATAATCGCTGGGACCCGAACCACGGCTATCGCGGACCGTTGCCGGCACGCGGCGCACAACCTTTTGCAGGATTCCACGCCAATGAGGCGCGCGACGGACGCGGGCATACGGGCACGGCCGGACACAGCGGCGCCGGCGAGCACAGCGCCGGATTTTCCGGACGCGGACGGGCCGGCGGAGGCGGACGCAGGTAGCGTCTGTCATCAGGCTGCAAACAAAAGGCCCGCTTTCAAGGAGCGGGCCTTTCGTGCCGGAAAACGGAAAAGATTTCAGCCTTCTTCGCCTTCGCGGAGCTTGGCGATGACGCTGAAGTCTTCAAGGGTGCTTGTGTCGCCCTTGATCTCGCCGTTGGTGGCCAGCTCGCGCAGCAGGCGGCGCATGATTTTGCCGGAGCGGGTTTTGGGCAGGCCGTCGGTAAA